>NZ_JASJVI010000024.1:0-45245 GCF_035019865.1 Cryobacterium sp. 10I5 | reverse complement strand
GTCGTGTTCCCTGGCCTCGTCCGCACGTCTCAGGGGGCCCCCGAAGGGGTGGGCTGGTAGTCTGGACAGTCCGCAACGGAATGGACACTCGATCGAACAGGCAGCACACACCGGCGACGCGACCCTGTCAGGTGTCTCCTACGTGATGCCCGTGCTCAACGACGTGCTGCATGTCCGGGCCGCGGTCACGAGCCTCCTCGGCCAGGACTACACCGGCCCGTTCGACGTCACGCTGGCCCTTGCGCCGAGCATCGACGGCACCGAGGAACTCGTCGCCGAGCTCGTCGAACTCGACCCGCGCATCCGGGTCGTGCCGAACGAGATCGGGTCGACGCCGGCCGGACTCAACGCCGCGATCCGCGCATCCGCCTACCCGGTCGTGATCCGGGTGGACGCCCACTCCGTGCTGCCCCGCGACTACGCGCGGGTCGCCGTCGAGACCCTCGAACGCACCGGAGCGGACAACGTCGGCGGAGTCATGGATGCCCAGGGCACCGTTCCGTTCCAGCGCGCCGTCGCCCGCGCGTACGGCACCCGGATCGGTCTCGGCGGAACGCCTCTCCACGTCGGTGGCCCGGAGGGCGCCGCGGAGACGGTCTACCTCGGCTGCTTCCGCCGCGACAGCCTGCTGCGTGCCGGACTCTTCGACGAGACCATCAAGCGCGGGCAGGACTGGGAACTCAACCGGCGTCTTCGCGAGCAGGGCGGCACGGTCTGGTTCACGCCGAAGCTGCGCGTCGTCTACCGGCCGCGGCCGAGCCTGTCCCGCCTCGCCCGCCAGATGCTGTCGACCGGAATGTGGCGCGGTGAACTCGCGCGGCGCTTCCCCGCCGACAACGGCATCCGCTATTTCGCGCCGCCCGTGATGGTGCTCGGTGTCGCCGCCGGCGTGCTCCTCGGCCTCGCCGGCTTCGTCGTGCCGTGGCTGCTGCTGGGCTGGATCGCCCCGGTCGGGTACTTGCTCGTCGTCGTCCTGGCCACCGTCGTCGTGACTCGCCCGGACGGCTGGCGCCCCGGCGTCTGGTTCCTTCTAGTCTTGCCCTGTATCCACTTCTGCTGGGGTTTCGGCTTCCTGCTCGGGTACCTGAAACTCACCAGCAACATCGCGGCACGGACCGGGAGACACCTATGACATCCCACTCACATTCCACCGGTCGGGTACGCCCGTCCCGGCCGTCGTCGATCGCCGAGTTGCGGGCCGTCGCGCAGCCGCCCGAGGTGCGGCTGCGGGCGAACGCCGAGCATTGGACGGCCTCGCTCTACCTGCGCGACGTGTCGCCGTATCTGACCTGGCTGCTGCTGAAGACGAGCGTGACCGCAAACGGCGTCACGGCGCTGATGATCCTCGTCGGCTGGTCGGCCGCTGCGGCGCTGCTCATCCCCGGCGTCTGGGGAGCCCTGCTCGCACTGATCCTCGGGCAGCTGCAGATGCTCGTCGACTGCTGCGACGGCGAAGTCGCGCGCTGGCGAGGTGAATCGTCTCCGGCCGGCGTCTTCCTCGACAAGGTCGGCCACTACTCGACCGAGGCGCTCATCCCGATCGCCTTCGGCATCCGCGCGGCTGCGTACCCGTTCGAATCTCCCGAGGACTTCCTCTGGACGACCCTCGCGCTGCTGCTCGCCCTGGTGATCGTGCTCAACAAGGCGCTCAACGACATGGTGCATGTCGCGAGGGCCAACGCGGGCCTCACCAAACTCGCCGACACCCGCGGTGAGCAGGCTCCCACGCCCGGCAGGATCGCCCAGCTGCGCAGGCTCGCCCGGTTCGTGCCGTTCCACCGCCTCTACCATTCCGTCGAACTGACGATCCTGATCTTCGCCTCGGCGGTGCTCGGCCGGTTCGTCGGCGAACCGCTCATGGACCGCATCGTGCTCATCGCCCTGGTGCCGCTGTCGCTCCTCGCGCTCGTCGGCCACTTCGTCGCCATCATGGCGTCTCGCCGCGTCCGGTCCTGAGCCGTGACCGACACCGTGCCGCCGAGGGTCGGTGTCGTCGTGCTCACCCAGGGCACCCGGCCGGACGACCTCGCCCGCGGCATTCGCTCGGTGCTCGCCCAGCAGGAGGTCGTTCTCGACGTGGTCTGCGTGGGCAACGGCTGGGTTCCGACCGGGTTGCCGGATGCCGTCCGGGCGCTGGCCCTGCCGGAGAACCTGGGCATCCCCGCCGGTCGCAATCGCGGAGTGCCACTCGTGGCAGGCGACTACCTGTTCTTCCTCGACGACGACGCGAGCATCCCGGACCCCCGGTTCCTCAGCCGGGCCGTCGCTCTGCTTCGCGCGGACCCGTCGATCGGCCTGCTGCAGCCCCGGGTGACCGATCCGACGGGCGCGGCCGCGCCGACCCGGTGGATTCCGCGCATCCGCAAGGGTGCCGCGACCGAATCCGGCGCCGTCTTCTCGGTCTGGGAAGGCGCCGTGGTGCTGCCCCGCGCGGTCTTCACGGCCACCGGAGGCTGGGCAGAACCGTTCTTCTACGCGCACGAGGGCATCGAACTGGCCTGGCGGGTCTGGGACCAGGGGCTGCGCACCTGGTACGCGGGAGGCCTCGAGGCGAACCACCCCGTCATCCAGCCGACCCGGCACGCCGACTACTACCGGCTGAACGCGCGCAACCGGGTCTGGCTCGCCCGGCGCAACCTGCCTGCCGTGCTGGTCCCGGCCTACGCCGGATCCTGGCTCGCGATCCAAATAGTGCGGTTCCGCAGCGACCGGCCGGCGCTGCGGGCCTGGCTCGCCGGATTCAGTGAGGGCTGGCGCACGGATCCGGGGGAGCGTCGCCCGATCAGCGCCCGCACGGTCTGGCGGATGTCCAGGGCCGGCCGTCCCCCCGTCGTCTGACCCGGGGCGCTCGGTACTCTGGAGGGATGACCATTCGAAAAGACGTCGGCCTGGCCGTCAAGCTGGTCCAGGAGGTCGTGGCGTCGCGCCGGGCGCAGAAACGGCTCGCCGGCCGCCTCCTCGGAGACGGTCCGCTTCCGGTCGGCCGATTCAAGATCGCGGTCTATTTCGCCGACGGGGCCGTCAATCTGTACCAGATGCGGCAGTGGTACCGGCCGCTCGCCGTGCTCGCCGAGACCTGGCCCGTCATCGTTTTGAGCCGCACCGGAACCGGGGCGCTGCCGATGTCCGAGGAATGCCCGGTGCCCGTGACTTACGTGCGCAAGGTCGCCGACCTCGAACGGGTCGTCGCGGAGCAGGACATCCGCATCGTGTTCTACGTCAACCAGAACGCCCGGAACTTCCAGATGATGCGTTACCCGCGGTGCTGGCACGTCTTCATCAACCATGGCGAAAGCGACAAGATGTACATGGTCACGAACCAGATCAAGGCGTACGACTACGCCTTCATCGCCGGTGACGCGGCGCTCGCCCGCCTCGACCGGGTGCTCTGGGGCTACGACTTCGACAAGAGGGCGATCAAGATCGGCCGTCCTCAGGCCGATCACTACAGCGGCGGGCTGCCCTACGTTCCCGACGAGCGGCAGGTCGTGCTCTACGCGCCGACCTGGGAGGGCGACCGGCCCACCGCGGCTTACGGCTCGATCGCGACCCACGGCGTCGCACTCGCCACCGCGCTCCTCGCTTCGCCCAGGCACCGCCTGATCTATCGGCCGCACCCCCGCAGCGGGGTCGCCGACGAGGCCTACGGCGCTGCCAACCGCAGGATCGTCGCCCTGATCAAGGCGGCCAACGCCCGGGATCCCGCCGCGCACCACGTCTACGACACCGGTGCGGAGCTCGGGTGGCAGCTCGCGGCGGCGGACATGGCCATCGTCGACATCTCCGCGATGGTTTACGACCGGCTCGCCGCAGGCAAGGCCCTGCTCGTGACCCGGCCCGCCGATCCGGCGGCCGAGATCGACACCGGCGGGTATCTCGCGGCGTGCGAATGGCTCGACGCGTCCGCAGCGTCGTCGATCGTGGGCACGCTGGATGCGCTCGCACACGATCCGGACGCCGAAGCCCGGCTGGGCGTCTGGGTCGAACGCTACTTCGGCGACGCAGCTCCCGGGGCGGCCACCGCTCGCTTCCACGCCGCCGTTCAGTTCCTGATGGACGAGTGGGTGCGCTTCGACGCCGTTCGGCGCTGAGCGGGCCGCTACGGCCGCGGAGACGAAGCGGGCTGGCGGGGAGCCTGGTCCTGCCCTGCGGAGTGCGAACCCGTCTCAGGGTGATGCGATCCCGGGTGATCCGACTCCCGGCGTTCCAAATCCTGAACGTCCGCCGTGGCAGGCTCCGACTCCACCGACCGGCCGCGGCGCAGCATCCGCGGGACCATGCGGGGGAGCACCGTGAGGGTGCCGTGCCCGAGCTGCCCGAGTTGCGTGAGGCGGTGTCCCGCAGCGACGCGCAGCGCACCGGCGCGGCCGACGCCCTCGAGGCCGCCGCCCTCCCGCACGATGGCCTCGCGGATGCGCGGGTCGAGTTCGGGACGGAAGCCGGCGGGCGCCTGGCCGAAGGCGAGGCGGGACGAGGTCAGCACGCGCTTACCGAGGATATGGTTGCCTGCGCCGCCGACGACGGCGCCGACGCCGAACGGAAGGGCCTTCCCGACGAAGCTCGCGGAGCCTCTGGTCGCGAACTGGCGGATGAACGAGCTCTTCAGCCGGTCCGTGAGCGGACCCATGATGGCGCGTGGGATGCTCGCGGTGACCAGCTCGCCCCAGTACGCGGTCCGCACCGCTCCCGTGCCGCTGAATTGTCCGGCGAGCTGGCGCACGAGGTCAGAGCCTTCGCGGCCGAGCATCATCGTCATCACGAGGGCGCGGGCGCGCTCGGGATCGTCGACCGCGATTCCGTGGACCTCGCTCACCGACTGGGCGAAAAGCGCGGTCGCCTCGAGGAAGCCGGCGGTCTCGACGCCGGACAGGGCCAGGGTCACCCCGGTGCCGACCCCGGGAATGACGGCCGTCGCCCCGACGGCCGCGCCGCCGGTCGTGACCATGGCGAGGTAACGGCGTTCGAGGATCGTGATGATCTGGCCGGGGGTCGCGTCCGGCGAGCGCCGGCGGATGCCGCGGATGTGGGCGAGCACGGCCGGGCGGTGAATGGCCATGACCCGGTCGAATCCCCGGACGATGCCGGTGGGAAGCTGGCCGCCCTGCGGCAGACCTCCGGTCGTCGAGATGAGGGGTTTCACTCTTCGTGCCATGTCGATGCCGTCCTTCCGATTCCCGTCGAGTTTACGTTGCCGGTATGACAAGGGGAGATCTTCACATTTTTTCCCCGGCCACTGGCGGTTTTCCCACTACGCGCCTATAGATGGAGGATGCCGGAGCCCACTTCAGAAGCGAGCCGCCTTCTCGGGGTGCGCCTGCGGCAGCGCCGCAGGGAACTCGAGCTCAACCAGGAGTCCGTCGCTCACCGGGCCGGACTCAACGTGTCCAACTACGCCAGGATCGACCGCGGCAACGGAAACCCGACATTCCACACCCTCATCCGGCTCGCGGACGTGCTGAGCCTCGAGGTCGGAGAACTCCTCAGCGGCCTGACCAAGGAGCAGTTGCCTCCCGATAGCGACGGTTTCGCCGTCGTCGATTCCTGAGACGGTTCAGGCGGGCTTCACCCCGTAGTCGGCGTCGTACCGGGCGAGGACCTCATCGAGTGGGCCGTCGAGGACCAGCGCGCCCTTGTCCAGGTAGAGGCCTCTGGCGCAGAAGCGACGCAGGTCGCGTTCGTTGTGCGAGACGAAGAACAGCGTACGGCCGCCGGCGAGCAACTCCTCGATGCGGCGGTAGCACTTCTCCCGGAAGGCCTTGTCTCCGACCGCGAGCACCTCGTCGACGAGGATGATCGGCTCTTCGAGGCGGGAGATGACCGCGAAGGCGATCCGCACCTTCATGCCGCTCGAGAGGTGCTTGTACGGGGTATCGACGAAGTCGCCGATCTCGGCGAAGTCGATGATCTCGTCGAAACGCTCGCCGATCTGTTTCTTCGTCATGCCGTGCAGACCGGCCGTGAGGAAGACATTGTCGCGCACGGTCAGGTCATCGACGAAGCCGCCGGTGATCTCGATCAGCGGTGCGACGCCCTCGGTCACATGCACAGTGCCCTCGTCGGGCAGGACGACCCCGGTCACGAGCTTGAGCAGGGTCGATTTTCCCTGGCCGTTGCGGCCGACAACGCCGATGGCCTCGCCGCGTTGCACCGTGAATGACACCGCGCGCAGGGCCCAGAATTCGCCCGGACGGGTGCGCCTGGCCCCGCTCCCGAACAGGTCTTTGAAGTTGCGCCTGCCGCGGCGATTGCGACGGAAGCGGATGCCGACCCCGGCCAGGGCGATCACGGGCGACCCGGCCGCTGCTGTCCCCGGTGTCCGGACGGTTTCGGTCATCACAGCTCCTTCAGGACCGCGCGCTCGGTGCGCGTGAAGACCAGCAGCCCGAGGCCGAGGAAGGCAACGGACATGGCCGCGCTGACTCCGACGGTGAACCAGTCGAGGTTGCCGGGGAAGAAGGCGGCCCGGTAGAGGCTGAAGATACCGCTGAGAGGATTGAACGCCGCCCAGAAGTGCAGTTGGTGCGGCAGGTCCTGGGTGCTGTAGATGATCGGGGATGCGTAGAACAGGAAGCGCAGGATGAGTTTGACGGCGCGTTCCAGATCGCGGAAGAACACGACGAGCGGCGCGACGATGAGGCCGACCCCCGCCGTGAGGATGGCCTGGATCGCGATGGCGAGCGGGAAGAACACGATTTCGCCGCTTGGCCGGGCGCCGGCGAAGACCGCGAACAGCACGAGCACCGGAATCGAGGCGAGGAATTCGATGCCCTTGGAGAGCACGAGCCGGTTCACCCAGATTGTCCGGGGGATCCGGGTCGACCGGATCAGTTTCGCCTCGCGGAGGAACGCCCGGGTGCAGTCGGAGACGGTCCCGTTGAACCACATCCACGGCAACAGCGCGCTGAGCAGGAAGATGATGTACGGCTCGTGCCCGACTCCCCGGTGGAACACCTGGGTGAACACGAACCAGTAGATCCCGGCCATCACGAGCGGGTCCAGGATCGACCAGAAATAGCCGAGGAACGAGGTGGAGTAGCGCACCCGCAGGTCGCGCTGGGTCAGCAGCCACAGTGAGTGGCGGTAGCGCGAGAGGGCGGTGAGCTGTTCCGGGCGCACTTCTGCGTAGCTACTCACAGGCTCCACTCTAAATGCTCACAGAATCCGGGTGAAAACGAATCAGACGAACAGGTTCGCGCGCTCGAGGTCTTCGGCGAAGTCGACCTCGACGGCGTAGAAGTCGGAGATGTCGAGGGGTTCGACCAGCAGGCCGTTCTTTTCGATCGCGAGTTCGATCCCGCGCTCGAAGTAGTCCTGGTCGTGCACCCTGGCGAGGTGACGAACGAGGATCGCCTTGTCCGCACTGGAGATGAAGTTGATGCCCACGGCTTCTCCGAGACCGCCGGTGACCGTCTTGGAGAGCTCCCTGATGTAGCCCTCGGCGTCCGTCGTGTATTTGACCTCTTCCTCCGACACCTGTGAGGTGTTGACCGTCACGAAGGATTGGTCCCGTTCGACCATGGCGTGAGCCCGGTCGAGGACGGCGGGATCGAAGACGACGTCGCCGTTCATCCACAGCACGCCGCCGGCGCCAGAGGCCTGGAGGGCACGCAGCAGGCTCTTGGACGTGTTCGTCTGGTCGTATTCCTCGTTGTAGACGAAGGACGCCTGGGGGAACGCCTCGATGATGTGCTCGAGCTTGTAGCCGACGACGATGGTGACGCGGGCCTCGGTGCCGAATGCGTGCTCGATGTTGTCGAACTGCTGCCGCATGATCGACCGGCCGTCGCTGAGTTCCGTGAGCGGCTTGGGCAGTGAACGGCCCAATCTGCTGCCCATTCCCGCTGCCAAAATGACTATCTGGGTGGCCATGTTCGTCTCCTTAACAGTCCCGGACAACCTGCGCCCGCTTCAAAAAATGTGGAGCCAGTTTGCCTGTGGTTCACCTCGTCGTTTCCGTTCAGACACACCAACATGAAAGGGTGAGTCTAACCTAAGTGCCCCTTTTGGGTGTCGGTGTACGGAAACTGTCCCTGTGAACGCGCCGGGATGAGAGCGTTTTCGGCGGGTTTCGCGTCCACTATCCAGTCTTGTCGGAGGGTCGTTGGTAGGGTTGGCGAGGTGACTCACGTGCCTCCCAACTCCGAGCCCAACGAGCCGACCACAACTGTGCCCGCGTCCGATTCGGCTCCGTCGAACGATGCAGGCACCCCGGCGCGTCCGGCCAAGACGACGCCCGACCGCGCAACCTCGGCGCGCGCCTCTTCAACCCGCACCGCGGCAGCCCGCACTCCCGTCGCCCGAACCCAGAAGCCCCGCGCGAGCCCGGTCCGCAAGGTCGCTGCGGCCCCCCAGGCGCCCGTTGACGCGGCACAGCCCTCCCCGACGCACGTCGCCCCCGCGGCAGGAGCCGCAGCCAAGACCCGTACGACCGCAGAGAAGGCCGAGACCGCAGCCCGTCAACGAGCCGCGCGGGCGAGCGCCGCGAAGTCGCGGGCAGCGAAGGCCGCCGTCGTCCGGGCAGAGGCGCTCGCCGCCGCGGAAGCCGTCGCCCAGGCCGAGGCGAAGGCCGCGGCCGAGGCTCGCGCCCACGCAGAGGCCACGGAGTACGCGGCCGCCCAGGCCCTCGAATACGCCGCGGCCGAGGCGCGCGCCCAGGCGGATGCCGCCGCTCGCGCGCAGGCCCAGGCCGACGCCCTGGCGCTGGCCGCGATCAAACCGCGTCCTGACCCGGAGGCGCTCGCTCGCGCCCAGGCGCAGGCCCGTACCGAGGCCCTCGTCAGGCGTTCACTCGGCCCCATGCCGCCGAACGTGCCCACACGCGGCGGCCTGCCGCCCGCGGTACCCGGTGCCGCGCCGGTCGTTGTGCCGTCGGTCGTCGCCGCTCCGTCCACCGTTTCCAAGGCCCCACGTTCGCGCCCGGGAGTCGGCACCTCCAGGGACTGGGTTGCAACGGCCGTCCTCGGCCTGCACCTGCCCCCCGTCGAGAACAAGCCGGACGCTGTCACGAGCGCGCCGGTAGCCGCGCAGCCGAAGGACGACGAGCCCGCGTTGGTTCGACCGGTCCCGACGCCGCCGCCCGCGACCAAGGTCATGCCGGTCCCGACGCCGCCGCCCGCGACCAAGGTCATGCCGGTGCCGGTGCCGGTGCCGGTGCCGGTGTCGGTGCCCGTTCCGGCGCCCGCGCCGAGTGCCGCGCCGGCTCCGGAACCGGGTCCCGTCGCTGCCTCTCGGCCGAGCGCCACGCCCAAGCCCGAACCCGTGGTCGCCGAAGAACCCGTGCCGATCGTCACCAGCGCGGCAGAGTCCTCGGCGTCCAGCGCGCCGGCGACGATCACGGCGCCCGAAGTCGCGCCCGAAGCCGAGCCCGAAGCCGAGCCCGAGACTGAGCCCGAAACCGACCCGGAGTACCAGCACGACACCGGGCTGGAAACCGCGCCCGAAACAGAGCCCGTGACCGACCCGGAGGTCGAGCCCGAAACTGAGCCAGTCACCGCCCCGGAGGTCGAGCCCGTCACCGGCCTCGAAGCCGAGTCCACGACTGAGACCGAGACCGAGACCGAGACCGAGCCCAAGCCAGAGGTCACGCTCTCGAGTGCGGTTGAAACCGAAACCGAAACCGCGACCGCGCACTCGGCGCCGCCCGAGCCGCAGCCTGAAGCCGTTCCCGTTGCAGTACCCGTCCTCGAACCGGAACCTGAGCCGGCGGTCGCACCTGCCGCGGCAATCGCGAATCCCGTCTCTCGCGGCGCCCTCGAGCCTGTCGTCCTCTCCGTCAGGGCACTGCGCAAGTCCTTCGGCAGCACGCTCGCCGTCTCCGGAATCGACCTCGAGGTCCGTACGGGCTCGTTCTACGGGATCGTCGGGCCGAACGGCGCGGGCAAGACCACGACCCTCTCCATGGTCACCGGCCTCCTCCGTCCCGACGACGGTTCGATCGAGGTCCACGGCATCGACGTCTGGAGTGACCCGGTCGCCGCAAAGCGCGTCATCGGCGTGCTGCCGGACCGGCTGCGCCTCTTCGACCGGCTGACCGGCGCCCAACTGCTCTACTACGCCGGCGTGCTCCGCGGCCTCGACGGCGCGACCGTGCGGAAACGTTCCGCCGACCTCTCTGTCGCCTTCGGACTCGAGGACGCCCTCAACCGGCTGGTCGCCGACTACTCGGCGGGCATGACCAAGAAGATCGCCCTGGCCTGCGCAATGATCCACTCGCCGCGCCTGCTCGTCCTCGACGAACCGTTCGAATCCGTCGATCCGGTCTCGGCGGTCAACGTGACCGAGATCCTGCAGAAGTACGTCGCAAGCGGCGGAACCGTCGTGCTCTCGAGCCACAGCATGGACCTGATCCAGCGGGTCTGCGACCACGTCGCGATCATCGTGAACGGCAAGGTCCTCGCGGCCGGCACCGTCGACGAGGTGCGCGGCGGGCAGACCCTCGAAGAACGATTCATCGCACTCGCCGGCGGGCGCAAAGTGGCGGAGGGGATGGAATGGCTGCACAGTTTCTCCGACTGAAACTCCGGCTCTTCGGCAATCTCTTCCGCCGGAGCCCCTGGCAGGTGGTCGGGATCGTGATCGGCCTGCTCTATGGGCTCGCGGTCGCCGCCGGAATCTTCGCCCTGCTCGTCGGCCTGCGCTTCGTCGGTGACGGCATCGGCTCGATCCGGGACGGCCTCGTGGTCGCCGGCTCGCTGGTTGTGCTCGGGTTCCTGCTGATTCCGCTCGTGACCGGCATCGACGACAGCATGGATCCCCGCAAGTTCGCGCTCATGGGCATCCCCAACCGGCAGCTGTCCCTGGGACTCGCCCTGTCCGCACTGATCGGTGTCCCCGCAATCGTGCTCACGATCGTGCTGCTCGGCACCATCGTGACCTGGTCGCGCGGACCCGGCGAGACCGTGTTCGCCATCCTGTCCGCGGCGATCCTCCTCGCCACCTGCATGCTCGGATCCCGGGTCAGCACTTCCATCGCGTCGTTCCTGCTGGCCACCCGTCGCGCGCGCGAGATCGCCGGAATCGTCGGCGTTCTCCTGCTCGTCATGTTCGCTCCCGTCACCGTGCTCGTGGTCAACCTCGACTGGAGCCTCTACGGCATGGGCTTCATCGGCGGCCTCAGCAGTATCCTCGGCTGGACTCCGCTGGGGGCGGCCTGGTCGGCGCCCGGTGATGCGGCCGGTGGAGACTGGGGCGGTGCGATCCTCAAGCTCCTCGAGGCCGCGGCCTTCCTGTTCGTCCTCTGGGTCGCCTGGCAGGCCCTCGTCAGCCGGATGCTCGTCTCACCCGGACGGGAAGCCGTCGTCAAGGAGTACGGCGGCCTCGGCTGGTTCGACCGCCTGCCGAACAACGCAGCAGGCGCCATCGCCGCACGAAGCCTGACCTACTGGCGGAGGGACCCCCGCTACGGCATGTCCCTCGTGATGATCCCGGTGATCCCTGTGCTCGTCGTGCTTCCGCTCGCATTCGCCGGGGTGCCGACCCAGGCCCTCGCGCTCCTGCCGGTGCCGCTGATGTGCATCTTCCTCGGCTGGGCGCTGCACAACGACGTCGCTTACGACCACACCGCGATCTGGCTGCACGTCGTGTCGGGCACCCGGGGCATGGCAGACCGGATGGGTCGGCTCGTTCCCGCCCTCCTCGTCGGCATCCCGCTGATCGGCATCGGCTCGTGCATCAGCGTCGCCGTGTACGGCGACTGGGGCGCGTTCCCCGCCGTGCTCGGCGTGAGCACGTGCATCCTGCTGACCGGACTCGGGTTCTCGAGCTACAGCTCCGCCCGCTTCCCGTATCCGGCGTCCAAGCCGGGGGACAGCCCGTTCACGCAGCCGCAAGCCTCCGATACTGCAGCGGCCCTGATCCAGTCCCTGACCCTCGTCGGATCGGTCATCCTGTCGCTCCCGGCGATCGGGTTCGCGGTCCTCGGGCTCTTCGTCGATCCGGTCTGGCTCCTGCCCGCACTCGCGAGCGGCGTCGTCGTCGGCCTGCTCACCCTCTGGGGCGGAATCTGGCTCGGGGGCCGCACATTCAACGCCCGTGGACCCGAGATGCTCGCCTCGGCGCTCCGCGCCTGACCCACCGGTGAGCGCCGCCGGCGAGTTCGTCGATGCCACCCTGCGCAACGAGGGAGACGAATATCGGGCTCACGCCGAGAAAACCAGGCTCGCAAGTGACCTCGCCTTCTACGGGGCAACGGTCGGGGCGATCCGCGGCACGATCCGCGACGCCGCCCGGCGATACCCCGGGCTGACGCACGACGAGGTCACGGCGCTCAGCACGGAGCTCTGGTCCGTTCCCGTCTTCGAGCGCCGGCTCGCCGCCGTCGTGCTGCTGCAGTCGAACGTCGGACTGCTGACCAACACAGACCTCACCCGCATCGAAGGCTTCGTCCGGGACGCCCGACTGGCGGCGCTCGCGGATCCGCTCGCCCGTGACGTCACCCGCCCCCTGATCGCACGACTCTCCGGCATCCCTCGCAGCAGGGCGGATGCCGCCATCGAGCGCTGGTCGCGCGACCAGGACCCCTGGCTCCGCCGGGCGGCCGACCTCGTGAGCGGAGCCTGACGCTGCCTAGAATGGGACCCATGATCAGAATCATTCGCGCCAGCATCGCCGAACCGGGCAACCCCGGCCAGCCGGGCGGGGGTACGTCCACGCTCGACCGCGAGCTCGAGGAACTCCTCAACACCGAGCAGATCGAACCGGGCGACCACGAGCGGTTCTCGCACTACGTGCCCAAAGACAAGATCCTCGAGAGCGCCATCTCCGGCAAGCCGGTCAAGGCGTTGTGCGGCAAGATGTGGATTCCCGGCCGTGACCCGGAGAAGTTCCCGATCTGCCCGACCTGCAAAGAGATCTACGACACGATGAAGAAGTAGCGGTCCGTTAGAGCCCGTCTACCCGTGCGCGGCGCCTATCCGTGCTCAGCGTCTACCCGTGCTCGTAGAGGGTCGGGATGACGGGCTCACCGCGGCCGAGGCGGAAAGCCTCGATCGGCAGCTCACGCATCACGGACGCGTGGTGCAGCCTGGCGCGTTCCGTGCCGGCCGCCCCGAGGTAACGCTCGTCGATCACGCCCTCCGTGACGAGCGGGACGAGCAGCACCCGGTCCCTGCCGGACTCCTCCGTGGGCTCGGTCGAGTCTGCCGGGTCGTCGCCGACCAGGACCACCTCGGCGCGGGCCGTTCCGCTCGCATCGAGGCGGCGAACGGCGCGCTTGAGGCCGCCGACCGAGACCTTTGCCGCCGAGGTCTTCGCAACGGACACCCACTCGCCGGCGTCATCCCGGTGCGCGACGAGCTTGTACACCATCCCGGCGGCCGGGGCACCCGAGCCCGTGACGAGGGACGTGCCGACGCCGAACGCGTCGACGGGTGACGCAGACAGGGCGGCGATCGAATACTCGTCGAGGTCGCTCGTCACCGTGATGTGGGTGTTGACCGCGCCGAGCGAGTCGAGCTGGGCACGCGCACCGGCGACGACGGTCGGGAGATCCCCCGAGTCGATCCGGATCGACCCGAGCCCGGTCCCGGCGACGGCGACGGCGCGGTCGATTCCGGCCTGGATGTTGTAGGTGTCGACGAGCAGCGTCGTGGAGGAGCCGAAAGCGGCGACCTGGGCTTCGAAGGCATCCGCTTCGCTGTCGTGCAGAAGCGTGAAGGAGTGGGCGGCCGTTCCCATCGTGGGGAGGCCCCAGCTGCGCCCGGCCTCGAGATTGCTGGTGGACGCGAACCCCGCGATGTACGCCGCTCGTGCGGCGGCGACGGCGGCGTACTCGCTCGTGCGGCGGGAGCCCATCTCGGCGATCGGCCGGCCGAGGCTCACCGAGACCATGCGCGCGGCCGCGCTCGCGACGGCGCTGTCATAGTTGAGCACGCTCAGCACCACGGTTTCGAGCACGACGGCGTCGGCGAAGCTGCCCTCGACGGAGAACAGCGGAGAGCCGGGGAAGTAGGCCTCGCCCTCCTGGTAGCCCCAGATGTTGCCGCGGAAGGCGTAGTCGGCGAGCCAGTCGAGGGTAGGGGTGCGCACGACGTGGTTGTCGCGCAGCCAGGTGAGCTCAGCGTCCGTGAACCGGAAGTCCCGGATGAGCTCGAGCAGGCGCCCCGTCCCCGCAACGATGCCGTACCGGCGACCGTCCGGCAGTCGCCTGGCGAACGCCTCGAAGAGGCACTCCCGGTCGGCGGTGCCGCTCTGGATGGCGGCGTCCACCATGGTGAGCTCGTATCGGTCGGTGCGGAACGCGGAGGATTCAGTCACCCGGCCAGCCTATTCCTCCCGCGGGGCTGCCCAGGCTGAGCGGTACCGGCTACCGCTTCGGGGCCTGCTTCCGTCCTGGACCGGGTCCTGCTGTCCCTTACAGGGCGCCGAACGCGACGATGCAGTTCTGGCCGCCGAAGCCGAAGGCGTTCGCGAGGGCGTAGCGCACGGGCCTCTCACGGGCCACGAGCGGCACGTAGTCGAGCGTGCAGTCGGGATCCGGCGTCGTGTAGTTGATCGTCGGGGGGATGATGCCCGTCTTGATACTCAGCGCGCAGAGTAGCCCGGACAATGCCCCGGCGGCACCGATCATGTGGCCGGTCATCGACTTGGGCGCCGTCACAGCGATGCGGTCGGCGGCGTGCCCGAGCGCCCGCCGGATCGCGGACGTCTCCGCACGGTCGTTCGCCTGCGTCGAAGTACCGTGCGCGCAGATCACGTCGATGTCGCTCGGGTTGAGCTTCGCCTTCGTGAGGGCCTTCGTCATCGCGGCGCTCGCGTACTGACCGGTGGGGTCCGGGGCCACGATGCTGAAGCCGTCGCTCGTGAGTGCCCCGCCGAGAACCTCCGCGTAGACCTTCGCGCCGCGCGCCCTGGCGTGGGAGAGGAGTTCCATCACGAAGATGACGGCGCCCTCGCCGAAGACGAGTCCGCTCCGGTCGGCGTCGAAGGGGCGACTCGCCTCGGCGGGCGAGTCGTTGTGGGTGGATGCCGCGTGCATCGCATTGAGGCCGGCGAACATCACCGGGGTGATCGCCGCTTCCACGCCACCGGCGATGACGACGTCCGCGTCGCCCATCATCAGCATCGTGCGCGCCTCGAGGAGGGCGTACGCGCCGCTCGCACAGGCGAGTGCGCTCGCGTTGACGGGGCCGTGCACGCCGAGGTCGATCGCAACCTCGCAGGCGGCCATGTTGAGCAGGGAGGAGGGCACGAAGCGCGGCGGGATCCGGCGTGAGCCGCCTGAGTTGACCAGTTCGGTGGCCTCCTGGATCTCGGCATATCCGGAGACGGCGCTGTTGACGACGACGGCGGTGTCGATGCCTTCCATGGAGTCGCCGAATCCGGCGTCCTGCACGGCTTCGCGAGCCGCGGCGATGGCGAGTTGTGAGGCGCGTGTGGCGCGTTTGGCCTGCTTGAACGGCATCCGCTCCGAGGCGATGAAGTTCTTGACCTCGCCCGCGATGCGGGTGGGGAGTCCGGAGGGGTCGAACTGGGTGATGCGTGCGACGCCGCTGCGACCGTTAGTGAGGCCGGACCAGGTCTCCCGCCAGGAATTGCCCAGGGGGGTGAGAGCGCCCAACCCGGTGATTACGACTCGGTCATTCATGACGATCATCTCCTCGACGGCGAATCTGACGCCGTCTTGCGCGGCGACCGTCGGTTGGCGGGAACCCTCTTTCGAGTGTAGTTACGGCCATATTCCCGGCGTGGTACACGCGAGTGCCCGCAGAGGCCCGGGGGCGCTGCCAGCCGGGCCGACTAAGCTCGATTGTCGTGACGGATGCACCCATAGGAATTTTCGATTCCGGCGTCGGCGGCTTGACCGTCGCGCGGGCGATCAAGGACCAGCTGCCCAACGAGTCGATCCTGTACATCGGCGACACCGCGAATTCGCCGTACGGGCCGAAGAAGATCGCCGACGTGCGCGGCTTCGCGCTGAAGGTTCTCGACGACCTCGTGGCCCAGGACGTGAAGATGCTGGTAATTGCCTGCAATACCGCGTCGGCCGCTGTGCTCCGTGATGCGCGGGAGCGATACAGCGTCCCGGTGGTCGAAGTCATCCAGCCCGCCGTCCGACGCGCGGTCGGCACGACCCGCAACCACAGGGTCGGAGTGATCGGAACGATCGGCACCGTGAATTCGCGGGCATACGAGGACGCCTTCGCAGCAGCAACCAACATCACCCTCTTCACCCAGGCCTGCCCCCGCTTCGTGGAATTCGTCGAAGCCGGCGTCACGACCGGCGACGAGGTACTCGCCGTCGCCGAGGAGTACCTCGCCCCCCTCCGCGCAGCGGACGTCGACACCCTCGTTCTGGGCTGCACGCACTATCCGTTCCTCCGCGGAGCGATCTCCTACGTGATGGGCGACGCGGTGTCGATCGTCTCGAGCGACACCGAGACCGCGAACGACGTCTACCGGATTCTCGTCGGCCAGGGCCTCGCCCGCACCGAGAAGGCGCCGCCGAGCTACCGGTACGAGGCGACGGGCAACAGCGCGGAAGACTTCCTCGACCTCGCCCACCGCCTGGCCGGCCCGGAGGTCTCAACGGTCGACCTCGTCGAGACCGGCGTGTTCAGCCTCAGCGAGCTCGTCGAGTTCGCCGCCACCCACCCCAATTCCGAGCATCACCACGCAGCGTCCCTCGCCCACCCGAGGGATCACCGGCACACCAAGGAGACCTCATGACCGACATCGTGCGCGCAGACGGACGAGCCATCGACGAGCTACGGCCGGTCACGATCGAGCGCGGCTGGAGCGACCAGGCCGAAGGGTCCGCGCTCATCTCGTGCGGGCGCACGAAGGTGCTGTGCACCGCGTCGTTCACCAACGGGGTTCCGCGCTGGATGAGCGGAAAAGGCAAGGGCTGGGTCACCGCGGAGTACGCGATGCTCCCGCGCTCCACGAACGAGCGGATGGCCCGTGAGGCCGTCAAGGGCAAGATCGGCGGCCGGACGCACGAGATCAGCCGCCTCGTCGGCCGCAGCCTGCGCGCGGTCGTCGACATGAAAGCGCTCGGCGAGAACACCATCGTGATCGACTGCGACGTGCTCCAGGCCGACGGA
Source organism: Cryobacterium sp. 10I5 (assembly GCF_035019865.1). Lineage (NCBI taxonomy): Bacteria > Bacillati > Actinomycetota > Actinomycetes > Micrococcales > Microbacteriaceae > Cryobacterium > Cryobacterium sp. 10I5. The sequence continues at coordinate 28,203 of NZ_JASJVI010000024.1, read as the reverse complement.
GGCACCCGTACCGCCGCGATCACCGGAGCCTACGTCGCACTCTTCGACGCGCTCGAGTGGGGCCGCGAACAGAAGTTCATCGGCCAGAAGGCACAGCCCCTCACCGACAGCGTCGCCGCGATCTCCGTCGGCATCATCAAGGGCGTGCCCATGCTGGACCTCGCATATACGGAGGACTCGAGTGCCCAGACCGACATGAACGTCGTCGTCACCGGCCGTGGTTCCTTCGTCGAGGTGCAGGGCACCGCCGAGGGCGCCCCCTTCGACCGCGCGGAGCTGAACTCGCTGCTCGATCTCGCCCTCGCCGGGACCGTCACGCTCACCGAACTGCAGAACGCCGCCCTCGGGCGCTGACCGATGCCTGCTGACATCCTGAGGCTCGTACTCGCCACCCACAACGCGCACAAGGTCGACGAGCTGCGTCGCATCCTCGCGCCCCAGCTGCCCGGAGTCGAGGTGCTGGCGTACGACGGTCCGGAACCCGTCGAAGACGGAACGACCTTCGCCGAGAACGCCCTGATCAAGGCCAGGGCGGCCGCTGCGCACACCGGCCTGCCGGCCATCGCGGACGACTCGGGCATCTGCGTGGACATCCTCGGCGGCTCGCCGGGCATCTTCTCGGCACGCTGGTCGGGCCCGGCCAGGGACTCCGGCGAGAACCTGCGGCTGCTGCTCTGGCAGCTCGCGGACGTTCCCGCCGAGCACCGTGCCGCGCACTTCACCTGCGTCGCGGCGTTGGCGTTGCCCGACGGCACCGAGCGCATCGTGACGGGGGAGTGGCCCGGTCAGATCCTGACCGAGCCGGCAGGGTCTGGCGGCTTCGGGTACGACCCGATCTTCCTGCCCGACGGCTACGCGATCTCGGCGGCCGAGCTGACGGCATCCGTCAAGAATCGCGACAGCCACCGGGCGCGCGCCTTCGACGGGCTCGTCCCGCTGCTGCGGGACCTGCTCGGCTGACCGGCGGCGATCCGGGGCGCTCCCGCTGTCTGACGACTGCCCTGCCCCCGCCTGCCCCCGCACTGATAACGGCACTCATTCCCAACTGGGCGCCGAACTGGCGACGCGCCCCGGCACCGCCTAGCGTGGAGACATGGGCCACGATCACGCGCACGGGCAGGCATCCGCCGCCAATCGCACCAGACTCTCGTTCGCGATCGGGATCGTCGCCGTCGTGCTCCTCGTCGAGGTCGCCGGGGCCTGGCTGACCGGCTCGCTCGCCCTGCTCGCGGATGCCGGGCATATGTTCTCCGATCTTGCGGGGCTGATCATCGCCCTCATCGCCACCGTCGTTGCCGCACGGCCGGCGACCGACCGGCAGACCTTCGGCTACCAGCGCGCCGAGGTGTTCGGGGCGCTCATCAACGGGCTGATCCTGCTCGGCGTCGCCGTGTCCGTCGTGATCGGCGCTGTTTCCCGGCTGCTCGGGCCCGGCGAGGGCCATGTGCAAGCCGGACCGATGCTCTGGGTCGCCGTGATCGGCCTCGTCGCGAATCTCGGAGCACTGCTCCTGCTGCGCCCGGCGGCCGGCTCCTCGATCAACATGCGCGGTGCCTACCTCGAGGTGCTCGGCGACACCCTCGGCTCCGTCGCAGTCATCGTCGCAGCCGGAGTCATCCTCACGACCGGTTTCGAGCAGGCGGACGCGATTGCCTCCCTGCTGATCGCGGCCATGATCGTGCCGCGCTGCTTCACCCTGCTCCGGGACGTCGTGCGGGTGCTCAGCGAGTCGGTACCCGTCGACACCGATGTCGCCGAGATTCGCAAACATCTCCTCGACACAACGGGGGTCGCGGCCGTGCACGACGTGCACGTCTGGGCGATCACGTCCGGCGCCCATGTATTCAGCGCGCACGTGGTCGTCGAGCCGGCCGTGCTGCAGTCCGGCGGCTCAGGGGCGCTTCTCGACGCTCTCTCGGAATGCCTCAGCACCCACTTCGACGTCGAGCACTCCACGTTCCAGCTCGAGCCGGCCGAGCATGCCGACCACGAGGACTTCCCGCACCGCTGACCCGACCGGCCGCGCTTACGCAGCTGTAGCCGGCACGGACAGGAGTGGCCGGCGCACGGGAAACAGGTGTCCGTACCGGCGCAGGTGTGCCTGCCGCGAGTGGGGCTACGGCTAGTTGTCGTGCTTGGGGTGGCCGTTGAAGACATCCGCGTCGAGAGCGAGGCTGCCGGTGTCGGTCGTGGCGGGCGCGGCCGCCGCGAGCGCCCGGGCCTTCTTGGCCTTGCGTGTGGACTGAACGTAGTGGAACGCGGTCGGGATGAGCGTTCCGAGCACGGCAGCGATCAGGATCAGGTCGATGTAGTGCGTGACGAAGTCGGCGACCGGCGGAATGTAACCCAGGAAGTACCCGGCGAAGGTGAGGCCGGCACCCCAGATCATGGCGCCGACGAGGTTGTACAGCGAATACTTGCGATAGTTCATGTGGCCGACGCCGGCGGCGACGGGCGCGAAGGTGCGCACGATCGGCACGAAGCGGGCGATGATGACGGCCAAGGCACCGAAGCGTTCGAAGAAGCCGTTGGTGCGCTGCACGTTCTCGACGCTGAACAGTCCGGATTCCTTGCGTTCGAAGACGCGCGGGCCGAGCTTGTGGCCGATCAGGTAGCCCGCTTCGCCTCCGAGGAACGCGGCGAAGCCGATGGCGAGGGCCACCCACCAGATGTTGATGTGGATGACGCCAGCGAAGGTGAGCAGGCCGGTGATGACGAGAAGGGTGTCGCCGGGCAGCAGGAAGCCGACGAGCAGGCCGGTTTCGGCGAAGATGATCGCGCACACCCCGAGCAGGGCCCACGGGCCGAACCCGTCGATGAGGTTTACCGGGTCAAGCCACGGGATGAGTCCGGCGTGGTTGAGAGCAGTGTTGAGCACGAAAATGACTCCAGTCGGTGGTGGCCATGGCGACCGCACGGTGATGAGCAGGGATGGTCTGTTACAGGCTAGCGCTAAACGGAGGGTGAAACCCGTGAATTACCCGGCTGCGGGGCCGTCGGCCGGGGTATCGGCCGGGCTGTCCGGGCCGTCCGGTCGGCCGCCGCCGGCCCCGTCCCGGCGGTTCTCGGCGCGGTCGGCGAGCCAGGTGCGGCCACCGAAGAAGATCGAAGCCGCGATGAAGACCCCGGCGATGACGTACGCGGCGTTCTTGACGCCGGGAAGGCTCGCCGCGAAGTACCCGGTCAGGGTCAGCCCGACGCCCCAGGCGAGTGCGCCGACGAGGTTGCTCGAGAGGAACCGGTAGTAGTTCATCCGGCCGACTCCCGCGATGACGGGCACGAAGACACGAGCCCAGGGCATGAACCGGGCGATCACGACCGACCACCAGCCGTACTTCCGGTAGAAGGTCTCGGTCCTCACGATTGCCGCGCGGGTGCGCCGGCCGCCGCGGCGGTCGAGGTACCCACGGCCGAAGTGCCTGCCGAGCAGGAATCCGACCTGGTCGCCGAGGAACGCGGCGATGCCCGTTCCGATCATCAGCACGACGATGTCCACGTTCGCCGCGGATGCCGCGACGAGCCCCGACCCGAACAGGAGTGAGTCCCCTGTGATGAAGGGGATGAACACTCCGAGGAACACCGCCGTCCCGGCGAAGACGAGCGCCCAGACGAGCAGGTAGAACACGATGGCGCCCGTGTTCTCGAGTACATCGGTCAGTTGGCCGTCGAGGGCCGATGTGCTCATCATGTGCGGGAGAGGGGACTTGAACCCCCACGCTCGAAAGCACAGGAACCTAAATCCTGCGTGTCTGCCAATTTCACCACTCCCGCTTGTGCCGTTCCAGTGTAGCCAGATCGTCTGGTCAGCCGGCCCTGCCGCGGCCCTGCAGCGCCTCGGTGAAGGACGCGGTACGGGCGCGGAGGGCGGCGACGACTGCGGCGACGGCGGGCTGGTGCAGGGACTCCGGGCGGAGCACCATCCAGTACGGCAGTTCCTCCTTGAACTTGTCCGGCAGCAGGCGCACGAGGTCCGGGTGCTGGTCGGCCATGAAACACGGCAGGAAACCGATCCCGGCTCCCGCCCTCGTGGCTTCGACGTGCACGAACACGTTGGTCGAACTCAGCGAAGGGCGCATCGAGGGCACCTGGCGCCGTGGGGCGTCGAGGTCGTCGACGAGCAGCATCGAATCGACGAAGTAGACGAGCGGATGCTCAGTGAGTTCGGCCACGCTCACGGGTGTGCCGTTCTCGGCGAGGTAGTCCCGCGACGCGTACATGCCGAGGACGTAGTGCCCGAGCAGGATCGCGTCCGCCCGGTGCACCTGCGGCTCCCCGACGACGACCTCGATGTCGAGCCCCGACCGGTGCTGGAGCGCACGCCGCGTCACTGTGACGATCTCGACCCGCAGGCCGGGATGCCGGCGTTGCAGGGCGGCGACCGCCGGTGTCGCGATATACGCGCTGAAGCCATCCGTCGCCGACAGCCGCACGACGCCGGAGAGTTGAGTGGCCTGCCCGGGCGGGCCGCCGAGCAGGGAGACGGCGGCCTCGACATTTTCCGCGGCGTTGACCGCGCGTGCGCCAAGCTCTGTCAGCTCCCAGCCGCCCACCGTGCGGGAGAGCACCCGGCCGTCGAGTGCCTTTTCGAGGGCCGCGATGCGGCGCGAGACGGTGGTGTGATTGAGGCCGAGGCTTTCCGCCGCGGTCACGAAGCGGCCGCTGCGTGCGACCGCGAGCAGCACCAGGAGGTCGTCGGCGTTCGGCGGCACGGTCGGGCGGGATCCTGTCATGTCTGCAATTATGCACATACGGAGTTCGGAAGTGGTCATGGTCGCAGAGCCGAAGGGCGGCAATACTCAGTGGAGCCCGGGCGGCGACCCGCCCGAGGCATCCAGCGACAGTGTCAGCGAAGACACCGAAGGAGACAGACATGAGCGTCAACGAACGCATCACTGCCGACAGCCCCGGAGGCGCGCGAGGCCGCAGCTCCCGGGAAGAGACCTCCGGTCTCAGGAAGATCGTGGCCGCCTCGATGGTGGGCACGGTCGTGGAATGGTACGAGTTCTTCCTCTACGCGACCGCGGCGAGCCTCGTCTTCGGCAAGTTCTTCTTCCCGAACGCGGGGAGTGAACTCGACGGGATCATCGCCGCGTTCCTCACCTACGCGGTGGGCTTCATCGCCCGGCCGCTCGGCGGAATCGTCTTCGGCCAGATCGGCGATCGCCTTGGCCGCAAGCACACGCTTCAGGTCACGATCATCCTCGTCGGGGCCGCGACCTTCCTGATGGGCTGCCTGCCCGGTTACAACACGATCGGCTACTGGGCACCCGCCCTCCTCGTGGCGCTCCGCTTCATCCAGGGCTTCGCCGTCGGCGGGGAATGGGGCGGCGCAGTGCTTCTCGTCGCCGAGCACAGCCCGGACAAGTCCCGCGGCTTCTGGGCGAGCTGGCCGCAGGCGGCCGTCCCGGTCGGAAACCTGCTCGCGACCCTCGTGCTGCTCACCATGTCCTGGATCCTGCCCGCGGAGCAATTCCTCGGCTGGGGCTGGCGGGTCGCCTTCTGGCTGTCGGCGATCATCGTCGTGATCGGCTACTACATCCGCACCCACGTCAGTGAGGCGCCGATCTTCCTCGAGGCTCGCGCCCAGGTAGAGGCCGAGAAGGCCATCAGCTACGGCGTGATGGAGGTAGTTCGCAAGTACCCGCGCGGAATCCTCGGCGCGATGGGGCTGCGGTTCGCCGAGAACATCCTCTACTACACGATCGTGAGCTTCTCGATCGTGTACCTCGTCACAGTGCACAAGTACAACACCAGCCAGCTCCTCCTCGCCCTGCTGATCGCCCACGTCGTGCACTTCCTCGTGATCCCGCAGGTCGGCCGGCTCTCCGACCGCTTCGGCCGCAAGCCGATCTACCTCACCGGTGCGATTCTCGGTGCCAGCTGGGCGTTCTTCGCCTTCCCGATGTTCGACACCCTCAACCCGGTTGTCATCGTCGCCGCGATCACGATCGGGCTGTGTTTCCACGCCTTCATGTACGCCGGCCAGCCGGCGATCATGGCCGAGATGTTCCCGACCAGGATGCGGTACTCCGGCGTCTCCCTCGGCTACCAGGTCACGTCGATCCTCGCCGGCTCGCTCGCGCCCATCATCGCGACGGCGCTGCTCCAGCAGTACAAGTCCTGGCTGCCGGTCGCGTTCTACCTCGTGATCGCCTGCGCGATCACGGTCGTCGCCGTCGTGACGCTCAAGGAGACCAACGGCATCTCGCTCCGCGACGTCGACGCGGCGGATGCCGCCAGGCACGGCCTCGAACCGGCCCCGGCGCTGCGTTGACCGTGGAACAGCCGCTGACCGTGGAACAGCCCCTCGCCGGGCGGCGCGCCCTCGTCACCGGGGGAGCGAGCGGCATCGGCGAGGCCATCGTGCGCTCCCTCGCCGCCCGCGGAGCCCACGTCACGGTCGCAGACATCGACGCGGCGGGCGCTTCGGCGCTCGCCGCCGAGGTGGGCGGCTCGACGTGGGCCGTCGACCTTTCCGACACGCCGGCCCTGACGGATGCCCGGCTCGCGGACGTACTCGGCGACATGGACATCCTCGTGAACAACGCGGGGATCCAGCGGATCAGCCCGATCGCGGAATTCGACCCCGCCGACTTCCGGCTGATCCTCGCCCTCATGCTCGAGGCGCCGTTCCTGCTGATCCGGGCGGCGCTCCCTGGAATGTACAAACGCGGCTTCGGACGGGTGATCAATGTCACCTCGGTGCACGGCATCCGTGCGTCGCCGTTCAAGGCAGCCTACGTCTCGGCGAAGCACGGCCTCGAGGGCCTCTCCAAGGTCACCGCCCTCGAGGGCGGTGACCACGGGGTGACGAGCAACTGTGTCAGCCCCGGCTATGTGCGTACGCCGATGGTCGAGAAGCAGATCGCCGACCAGGCCGTCGTGCACGGCATTCCGGAGGCGGAGGTGCTCAGCCGGATCATGCTCACCGAGAGTGCCGTCAAGCGCCTCGTCGAGCCGGCGGAGGTCGGCTCGCTCGTGGCCTGGCTCGCTTCTGCGGACGCGGCGATGGTGACAGGGTCGAGCTACGGCATGGACGGCGGCTGGTCCGCCCGCTGATCCGACCGCCCCGTACGGTGTACGGCCCGGGCGGCGGAGGCCTGTGGATAACTTCAACAGGAATCCGGCCGTCCGGGCACACTGTCCGCATGAGCGAGGCCGTCCGCATCATCACCGAGCAGGTGCGCTCGCGGGTGCGCCGTGACGGTGTCGACCTCGCCTCCGACGAGAACCTTGCCGAGCGGTACGTGCGCGCCGAACTCCAGCGCTACAGCGAGCGGGCCCTCGGCGGCGCGCACCCCCTCATCACCGACGAGCATCAGGCCGCCAGGGAGGTCGTCGCCTCGCTGACCGGGTTCGGGGCGCTGCAGCCGCTCCTCGACGATCCGGAGATCGAGGAGATCTGGATCAACGGGCCGTCCCGGGTGTTCGTCGCCCGGGACGGCGTTCCCGAGCTCACTGCCATGGTGCTTACCGCGCGCGAGGTGCGTGACCTCGTCGAGCGGATGCTGCAGGCCTCCGGCCGCAGGGTCGACCTGAGCTCACCGTTCGTCGACGCCTCCCTGCCGGACGGGTCCCGACTGCACGTCGTGATTCCCGACATCACCCGGGAGTGGTCGGTCAACATCCGGAAGTTCACCCGTCGCATCCGCGACCTGAACCAGCTCGTCGGCCTCGGCTCGCTCACCCAGCAGGCATCGGAGTTCCTGCGGATGTGCGTGCTCGCCGGGCAGAACATCCTCGTGTCCGGAGCCACCCAGACCGGGAAGACCACGATGTTGAACGCCCTGCTGGCGGCGACCCGGCGCAACGAGCGGATCGTGACGGTCGAGGAGACCTTCGAACTCGACCTCTCCGCCCGGGACGTCGTGGCGATGCAGTGCCGTCAGCCGAGCCTCGAGGGTCGTGGCGAGATCACCCTGAGACGGCTGATCAAGGAGTCGCTGCGGATGCGCCCCGACCGGCTTGTCGTCGGAGAGGTGCGGGAGGCTGAGAGTCTCGACCTCCTGATCGCCCTCAACAGCGGGCTGCCTGGGATGTGCTCGATCCACGCGAACAGCGCGAGGGACGCCCTCGCCAAGCTCTGTACTCTGCCGTTGCTCGCGGGGCGCAACATCGATTCCGCGTTCGTGCTGCCGACCGTCGCCGGGTGCATCGATATCGTCGTGCACTGCGAGATCGACCACCACGGGCGCCGGCGGGTGACCGAGATCCTCGCGGTCAGCGGACGGCTCGCCGGCACTGTGATCGAGGCGAGCCCGATCTTCCTCGCCGACCGGAGCGGGCTCTCGCCCACGGGCGGCCACCCCGGCAAGCTCGCCAAGTTCCGGGCGGTCGGGCTCGACCCGACGATCGTGCTGCGAGCGGACCGCGCGTGAGGCTCGTGCTGGGCTGCCTGCTCGGCGCCGGCCTGCTGCTCATGGCCGCGCCGTTCCTCTGGCCACGACGGCGGGCGGCGACGGGCGTACCGGATTCAGACCCGAGCCCGGCCGACGGCGAGACCGGCCGACCCGGTCAGCGCGGTCTCGCGACCCTGCGTGGAGTGCTCGCCCAGGCCGGCCTCGGCTCACTGCCTCTCCCGGCCTTCTCGGCGATTTCGCTCCTGCTCGGTCTGGCCTGCGCCGCCCTCGCCGAGGCGCTGATCGGGGTGCGGGCCCTCGCCCTCGTCGCCGGGCTCGTCGGCGCCCTGACTCCGACGACGATCGTGCTCTGGCGGGCGCGGGAGCGGCGGCGCTCGAACCGCACGGTCTGGCCGGACGTCGTCGATCACCTCGTGTCGGCCGTGCGGTCCGGCCTCGCCCTGCCCGACAGTGTCAGTACGCTCGCCGAATCCGGGCCGGTACCCACCCGGGCCGCCTTCGCAGACTTCGCCAGGGACTACCGTGCGACCGGGAGCTTCGGCTACTCCGTCGACCGGCTCAAGGCCGGCCTCGCCGATCCGGTGGCCGATCGCATTCTGGAGACCCTGCGGATGGCCAGGGAGGTCGGCGGCAGTGACCTCACCCTCGTGCTCCGTGACCTCGCCGCGTGGCTCCGGCAGGATGCAGCGATCAGGGCGGAGGTCGAAGCCCGCCAGTCCTGGGTCGTCAACGCCGCCAGGCTCGGCGTCGCGGCACCGTGGATCGTGCTCCTGCTGCTGTCCTCCCGCCCAGAGGGGGCGGTCGCGTACAACACCGGCAGCGGGGTCACCGTGATCGTCTCCGGGCTGGCAGTGTCGGTGATCGCGTACCGCCTGATGGTCTTCATCGGCCGCCTCCCCGAGGAACGCCGGTGGTTCCGGTGAGCGCCCCGCTCTCGTGGGGCGTCTTCTTCGGCGCGGTGCTCGGCCTCGGCCTCTGGTCGCTCGTGAGCGTCTTCCCCCGGCTCAGCCGGCCCCGGCTCGCCGACCGGCTGGCCCCGTACCTCCTCGACGTGTCGGCAGAGGCCCGCGCCGTCGTCGGGCGCACCACCGTCGATCCCATTCCCGTGCTCGGCACCCTGTTCGTGCCGGTCTTCGGACGGCTGAGACGCGGGCTCGCAGCCCTGCTCGGCGGTTCGGGCGCCGTCGAACGTCGGCTCCGGCAATCGGGATCCCGGCGCAGCCTCGACGAATTCCGCTCCCAGCAGCTCGTCTGCGCACTGCTGTGCCTCGCCGCCGGCGTCGTCGCCGTGGTGTTCGCCCCCGCCCTTCACGCCCTCCCCGTGCTCGCGGCGGCCGCCATCCCAGTGCTCGTCGGGCTCGGCGGCGCCCTGCTCTGGGACAGACTTCTCCGCCGCGCCGCTCTCGGCCGCCTCGCCCGGATGCGCGGAGAGCTACCGACCATCCTCGAGTTCCTCACCCTGTCCCTGTCTGCCGGGGAAGGCATCCTCGACGCCCTCGCCCGGGTGTCCCGCACGAGTGCGGGGGAGCTGTCCCGCGAATTCGCCGGCGTCGTCACCGAGGTGCACTCCGGGATTCCACTCGTGGACGCCCTGCATTCACTGGCCGCCTCCCTCCAGCTGGCCGCGCTCACCCGGTTCGTCGACCAGGTCGCCGGCGCTCTCGATCGCGGTACCCCGCTCGCCGAGGTGCTGCGCGCCCAGGCCCAGGACGCCCGCGAGGAGGCCAAACGCGAACTCCTCGAGGCGGCAGGCAAAAAAGAGGTCGCGATGCTCGTGCCGCTGGTGTTCCTGATCCTTCCCATGACGGTCCTGTTCGCGATCTTCCCCGGCCTCTTCATCCTGCAGGCCGGTCTCTGACCGTGCCGGCCTCGACTCCGCCCGGAGATCACTCCCCGACACCATCGGAGCGTGCACGACGACCACAGACACGACCATCGACACGACCATCGACACGACGACAGACACGACCATCGACAAGAGGAGACGAAGATGAATACCCTGACGCGGCGCATCCGCAGCCAGTGGAACGCCTGGCACGACGACACCGGAGACGTGCCCGGCTGGGTGCTGATCACGCTGATGACCGCCGGACTGCCTAATCGAACATGAATAGGGTTATATCCATGGATGATCTCGACTACCTGAACACGCCCAACTGCCCGGTGTGCCTCGAGCCGATGCGCGCCGTTCTGGGGGCCTGGTGGTGCGTCGAATGCAGGATAGTGCAGCGCTAGTGCATCCCGCGTGGGAGCATTCAGATATGAACACAAAGACGCACCAGGACCACGCAGCGAACGCGCAAGCAGCATACGACGATGCCGAGAACCGAGAGGACCAGCTCGAGAGGCTCGAGATGCTCGGAGTTGCCGCTTATCATGCGGCAATGGCGAGCTACACCCTCGGCCTCGAGAACGCAGCGCACACGGAGTAGTCGCCGCTGAACGACGAAACGGCCCGCCCCGCGATATGCGAGACGGGCCGTTTTTTCATGCGGGGAATTATCCGATGTTCTGCGCTGTGATGCTGGGGTGAGTTACGACAGGGACCGCTCGCGGGATGCTCGCGCGTTTGTGTCTTCTAGTGGAGAACTTCGGTGATGGTCATCTCGTCCATCGAATAGCTGCCGTACTCGCCCGCCCTGGCGTCCCACCTTCGGCGCAGGTCATCTCGGTCTCGGGCGATAATGATGGGAATGTGAGAATCAACGTCCGGATGGCTGAGCCTGAAGGAGCTCCTTAGGAGTTGCGGGCTGAGAAGACGGGAATCCACGCCGACGGTTTCGACACGGTCATAGTCGGGCTGTGCTGGCGGAACTGCTGCGTTGGGTGTGCGGAGCTGCCACACCTCGACCAACGACTGGCCTTCCGGTCGAATATGTCGTTCGACTCGGGGCTGAAATTGCCCGCCGACCGTCAGATACTCGAATCGATCCGGCTTCACAGCGTTTTCCTCCCAGAGGAGTGCGATGTATGCATGCTCTTGGCTCATGTGCTGAGACTATGCCCGGGAGAAGTGGCACCCCATGCAAGAGTTGCCCAGGCGAGGCGGTCCGCACCCCCAAAGCGTGGGGTATACGTCGAGTTAGCGTGACGTGCTGCGCGCTGTGGTGAGCTGCGAAAGTGCTTAGCGTGACCGGTCGCGTGACGCCGGGGCCACTCGGAGGGGAAAAGACTAGACGCGGGTGGTGTGCGCCTCAAAGGCTCTGGACTTTTTGACCGGCACCCCCGTGCCTGCGCGGGTGGAACACTGTGGGAGGCCCTGTGGGGGCGGTGGGCGGTGTTTCGTGCGTGGGATTTGTCTCTGCCTCCCTGACTGCCGTGGTGGCGCGTGGCGGGGTGGCGGGTAGGTGGTGGCGTCTGTTGCCCGTGGGAATTGAGACAACCCCGGTCCGTTGAACGGCGGGCCGGGGTTGTCTGGTGGTGCGGTGCGCAGGTGGTGTCACTGGATGCGAAAGGGTGCATCCTCGGCCGCCTTCGATCTAGGTCATCCAAACCATGACGGGATGACTTCGTGACGTTGACGCGGGGAACCCGTGAGGGTGTGGCGGGCAATCAGTCCGTTGATTCCACACCCTCAATGGGTGGGTTTAGAAAGTCGGCGCAATCAGGCCGGTGCCGTTGATGACGGCGACGGACTGCGGGAGCCGGTGCGCGAGTGCCATGTAGTTGTACACGCGGGCATAGAGACTGTTCTGGTTGGCGTAGGTCTGCGGGAAGACTTCGGCGCGGATGCTCGATTCGTAGAGCCACGAGTCGTCGGCCTTCACGATGAGGATCGGGTCCTGGTTGCTGCCCGCTCCGAGGTTGGTCGGCACGTTCGGGTCGATAACCACGGGGAGGCCGAACATCTCGCCTACGACGCCCTGTGCCGCCCCTGTGGAGCTGATGCCGGAGGCGTTGAGCGGTCCGCCTGCTGCGGGCAGGATAACGGCGCGGTTGGCCCCGTCGACCTGCACGGCTGCCCATGCCCAGCGGCGGGGGTGCATGACGATGTGTGTCGGGGACAGGAACCGGGCAGTCTGGACCGCCTGCACGGCCTGACCGATCTTCGAGTACAGCTTGCCCGCGCCCATGAACGCGGGGCTCGCATCCGTGTAGGTCACGGCGGTCGTGCCCGGCAGGTTCAACAGGCCGTAGGGCTGGTTGGTGCCGGTGCCGTTGAGTACGAGGTTTCCGACCTGGCGGGCATAGTCCGCGATGAGGTCGCCCAGAATCACTCGGTCAATGGTGCCGGCCATAGGCGACTGATCGAAGAGCTGCAGCGAGAGCACCTGACCGCCAGCGATCGTGTACACGCTCGCAGGCACGGTGGTCGAGGTCAGGTCGGTCTGCTGAATCCCGGTGTTCTGGGTGACCTGCAGTGAGGTCGCGGTGCCGGTGTTGACCTTGGGAATGTTGATGATGTCGGTGCCCGCGGGGAGTTCGAGCTTGGTGAGGATGTCCGCGGTTGCCCGGGCCGGGCGAAGCGCTGCGACGTAGTCATCGATCAGCCAGAGCGGCGGGGCGAATTCGCCGCCTGAGCCTGCGCTGGTGTTGATGGCGCGGAGTTCCTTGATGCCCTTCTGCGCGAGGGTGTCGTTGAACTGGCGTGAGTGACGGTTGAGTCGTTCGCGTGCCCCGCTGTCGCCGCTGCGCGATTCCAGAAGGTCCTTGAAGTAGGACTCTCGGCCGTTCTGGACGTAGATGCCTGCGTCGCTGGTGTGGATTCCGCCGGGGTTGAACGTGCCGGAGTTTACCGACTTGGGGGCGTTGCCCCAGCGCTCTTCCTTCTCGGTCTGGATGACCTGCTGCTTGAGTTTGATCGCGTCGAGTTCGAAGTCGGCGGCGTCCCAGTTGGCCTGCTCGGTCTTGGACATGGAACGGTTGTGCTTGTCAGCGGCGGCGCTGATCGCGTCGCGTCGCTCTTCGGCGTTGGTGAACTGGTCGTGCAACATCTGATCTACGGCGTTAGCCATGATTCACTCCTGGGAGATTCGCCGGGCAGAGCCTCGGCTGGTGTGGATGGAAGGTAAGCGGCGGGCCTTGGGCGTCATCCAACGCGGCCTGTCGTACCCGGTAACCGAATCCACGGCATCTCGGGGGCGTGAGCCTGACCTGTTCGCGGTGCCCCTCCGGGCGAGTGTCGCAACAAACCAGCTACGCTGATTCTACCGGATGCCGTGGTGAATACCGGAAAACTCGTCGCCGCGCCCGTCATTTCGACTCGTTCGCGTAGACGAAGACGGTCTCGGGCTTAGAGACGAAGTCCACCTCGGCCGTGCGCCCGGGCTCAGGATCGAGGAGCCAGGCCAGGGCACGCACGGACTCGTCGAGGTAGTGCGCGCGAACCTTGGGCGAAGTGTTCGCGGCATCCTCGAGAGCTAGCCCGCGGATGACGGCGAACACTTGCAGTTGCTCCTGGTCGAGCGCGACGAGGTTGAGCACCCGTTGCAGCACTTTGTTGACGAGGCGGGGGTCGATGTCGTGAGGCTGTTCGGTCATTTTCAGTTCCCTTTCTTGGTGTTTGTCTTGTATCGCTTGCCTGCCCAGGTGCCAGCCTTGGGGCGGTCGAGCTCCCCATAGGCTGCACAGAGGTCGTACACGGGGCATGTGCGGCAGATGGGCGCGAGGGTTGCCGCGGGTACGTCATCCGAGATGAAGCGGTCGTCGTCCTTGCAAGCGGGATCGGTGGTGAACATGGCGAACTGCAGGCGCTCGAACGCATCCGTTGCCTTGGTCATGCGGCCACCGCCTGCCGTGCTGCCTGGTGGTCGTCGTCTCTCATGCCGCAGATGCCAACCGCTCGGGATTGTGGAGCCATAAGCGGGCGCGAGCACACTCGGCAGGCCGGCCCCTCGGCCTCGTTCGTGACCTGTGAGGGGTGGCTGAGTTGCATCCCGTCGGTTCCGTCGGTCTTGGCGGTTCCGTCGGTTTGAATGCGAGGGGTAACGCCCATGCGCCGCCATGCTGCGGCGAGGGTTGCCCGGTGATACCCCCGCGCGCTGTCACCCTGCCGCTGGGAGTGGATCTTGAATCCGGTAACCATCATTCGGCCCAGTCGCTGCACGGTGAGGTCCTTTCCGAAGAAACTCTCGGAGCTCCACATGAGGGGGTTGTGACGGATGAGCCTCGAGACAAGATCCGTTGTGGCGATGAAGCCGGCGTCGTCGGGCCATGCCGCGTAGACATCTCGAATCAGAGAGACGGCGGGAGGCACGTTTGCGATACCGTCCTCTTTGTCCATGGCAGTCGCCTCGATGTCGCGCACGATGAGTTCGTCCGCGATAGATGCCCACTTCTCCCCTGCAGATGAAGCGACGCGCTTGATTGGGTACCAACGCTCTTTGATGCGCCCGATGGTGCCCTCTGGGATCGGTGGGCGAGCGGTCCTGACCGTTTCCCGTACTACCTCTGCTGCAGCCGCTAGACGCGCCCCTAGCGCTTGTGCGTCCTCGTCGATTTCTTCCCAGTCGGACGATTCGACGACGCCCTCGAGGTCAGGCAGGAGTAGTACGCGGATGCAGCGCGAGCGCGTGTCGTCGGGGAGCGCGGGGGCGTTGCCGGCCATTGCCACGGGGCTGAAGGTAGACATCTCTGAGACTTCCCAGGTGCCGCCCTTTGCTGGCACGAGTACCGGTCGAGTTGCGCCCCGCTTGTACCCGGAGTTGAGTACCGCGATGAGGTCTTCGACGCCTGGTTTCTTCGGGTCCAACGATCGATCTACCTCGTCGATAAGGATCGTTCGCATACCCGCGTTGAGCATCCGCGTTAGGAGCGCGGGGGAGGACAACGATGCAGCCTGCACGGGGTTGAGGCAGAGACGTGAAAGGTGCTCGAGCACGGTCGTCTTGCCTGAGCCGTGCATGGGGGAGTCGAGCACGAGGCGCGGGGTTGAGTACGTCTCGAAACATAGGTGCGTGTGCGCTGCCCAGAGAGTGAGGAGGTCTAGGTCCCGGTCCTCCATGACGCATACGAACCGGGCGAGCCAGCCGCGCACATCGTCGAGCACCCTCTCCATTGAATCGACGGAGCCGACGGAACCGACGGAACCGACGGCGCTCATCGTGCACCGCCTGAGTAGATCTCGGCGCGGATGATTTCACGTTCTGCGTATGACGGCGCGATCGTTATCGGCGTGCGGGGGTTGAACGCTGCGCGATAGTAGCGATCGCGGTCGGCCTCGACTTGCTGCAGGCGGTAGAGCATCTGCGCCATGCCGTCGGAGTGCCCGATCGTGTAGAACGCAGCCAGGGCGGGAGTCAGTTGCTCGAGACGTAGCTCGCCGCTCTTGAGTCGCCAGAGTGTCGCGTCGAGGGCTTTCTCGACGGTCGCGCCGATCAGGGCTGCGGGTTTTGCCGGGTTGGAGTGCTCCGGCTTTAGGCTTGCAGTGGTTGCGTTGGTGAGCTCTTGGGCCGCTCCATTTGCCGTGGGGCGGCTTTTCTCTGCGCTCACGCGGATGCACCGACAGACGGGCGCAACAGAGCCGCGATCCGGTCCCGCTGCTCAGGGTTGAGCGGGGGAGCCGTTGCGACTACGCGGCCTATGTAGTCAGCCAATTTTGCTTCAGCGTAGCCCGCACGTAGAGCAGTTACGGCCTCGTGCGTAGCCTCGGAGGGGTTTCGCTTCGCTGCCATCACGGCACGAGCAAGTTCGGCGCGCAACTGCGCCAGAGAATGAGAATCGGATACCACGAGGTGCCCCTTTCAAGGCTCCACGCGTATCCGACGTTTGTCAGCAACCCCGGCTGACTCGGGTGGTTCGGGTGGTGATCTGCCGTCTAAATGACGGTGATTCCGGCGCGAACTGGGACACATATTTGAGTTATACCCAAAACATAGCAGATCAAGCAGGTTTCTGCACTGTCGCAACTGCCACCGCGCGGCGACCGTTGATAAACGCATTCACTACAAGGGCGCTGAGGATTATGTGCTCACCGTGCGTCCGGCATCGCACGTGCCAAGACACTTCAGGACGCCTAGCGAGCCAGGCAGGGCCTGGGTGGCAGTCAATTGCCTCGCCATTGATGATGCGAATATCCGGCGCGGGGGTCCGCAAGATGAGGGCGATAATCTTTGGCGGCTCGTCTGCGACCACGGCGAGCAATCGATTGCCTCCACAGCGAACCCACGTAAGTACGGTCCGCCCATCGATCAATTCATCCCAAGCCTTCGGGGCGTCCCGTTTCGTTGAGTCATCCATAATTCGCCTCTCGGGTCTTGTGGTGCCCCGGCCTACTCTCGCAGGCCGGGGCGTTGTCGAGCTTGGGTTAGGCGGTTTCTGCGGTCTTGATCAGTGCAAGTATCAACACGACGACTGACAGCGGGACGGTGCTCATGATTTCCGACACACGGATCGTGTCCCAGTTAGGGTGCGCCTCCATCCACGCCTGCGCGCTCAGCGTGTCCATGCGGTCAGCCATGCTGCGGAGCCAGGCGGGGTATGCCTCATACTTGTCAGCCTCGGCGCGGAAGTCATCGGCGGTCATTTCGCCGTAGCCCTCGTACTGGATATCCCCGACGATCCCGTCTCTGCTCGACCAGATGGTCGCCTCGACGGTGCTTCCGTCAAAAATTTCCTTCACGACCTCGTGCGACCACTTGGTGCTGTCGGCCTCGTTGGGGTCGTGCGTCCACCCGTTGCAGCCCTCGACTCCACACGGTGTGTTCTGGGCATCGGCCCACACTGCGTCGTGAGCGGCTTCGGTGAAGGGCTGGTGGATTAGTGTGTTGCTCATATCGATTTCCTTTTGGTTGTGGATCGGTTGCGGGCCCCTGGACTGCGTAAACAGTCCGGGGGTTCTTTCATAACTACTCGGTGACTAGGACAGCCATTTGATAGTTACGTCATTGGGGTCGAACACTCGAGTGTTCTTCTGTTTGGAAACGGTAACGGTGAGGAGCGAAGTAATCACCTGTCGTTTCTGGGGGAGTCCGAAGCCTGCCCACTTCGCTGCGGTATCGCTCGCAAGCGCAAGATCGGTCATCGTTGAGCCCCCGCGTGCCTTGTCGATTGCGGCCTGCAGTTGGGCGAGCTTGCCTTGAATGATTGCAGACTGTTCTCGTACCGCTGCAGGCCGCATGGTGCCGTCTGCCACAAGCTCGGCTAGGTCATCCCATCGGCGGCGCAGCTCGAGGGCTTCGGCCTCTTGTGGTGCTACGTCCTGGTCTACGCGCATGAGATCGAGCACGTCGGCCTGAGAGAACCGGGCGACGATGACATCCTCCACGAGCCCATCTAAGCGCTCTTGATCGCGCTGCGTGCACCACTTAGCCGTGCAGGCGTAGGCGATGCGTGGGGGGCGGTCTACGCCGTTTCGTGGGTAGTCCGGCCGGGCAAGCATACGACCGCCGCACACTCCGCAGAGGGCCAAGCCCGACAGCAGATACTTGGTCTTGTTGCTCCAGTCGTGGGGGGTCTTTCGGTGCGTTCGGAGCCGCGTGTATTCGTCCCACGTCTTGCGTGTGATGATCGGCTCCCAGTCGCCCTGGGCTACGGCGTCGCCCTTGTACTCACGAATGCCGGCGTAGGCAGGATTTCGGAGCCGGGCGCGTAACGTCGTGATGCTCCAAGGCTTCCCCGTTGTGGTCAATGTCCCTCGTGTGTTCAGGTCGTCCACGATCGAGTAATACGATTCCCCTGCGAGATACCGGGCGTAGGCGTCACGCAACACGACGGCTTCGGGCTCCACGATCTGAACCTTGCCCTCTACGCGCTCATAGCCGTACGGGCGATTCGAGAACTGCCACACGCCAGCATTGGCACGCTGCACGTTCGCGGCGACCTGTCGAGCGCCCTTCTGTTCGACCTCGTAGCGAGCGGCAGCGCCGAGGATTTGCGCCATCATTCGTCCGGCTGCGTTGTTGAGGTCGAGATCCCCGGCCTTGACGGTGAGGATTCGGAGAGCGTGCTTCTCTGCCAGCTCCACAAGCTCCACGAGGTCCCGAACGCGCCGATAGAGGCGGTCGGTGTGCCAGACGATGATGGTCGACACAGTGCCGGCCTTGATCGCTGAGAGCAGTTCCTGGAATCCGGGGCGCGTCCCCTTTGACGCTGACACGTCGTTATCGACGTATTCGTGCGCGATTTCGAGACCAGTTTGGACAGCTAGGGCGCGACATTCAGTGAGTTGGCGCTCTACGGCCGCGCCTGCCCCGTCCCTGTCGAGGGACTGTCTCACGTAGATAATCGTGTTCATGTGGATCACCCTATACCTGATACCGCCGGGCTGGTGATCGTGATCTGGGGTCTCGCCGGGCCGGCGCTGAGCGGAATCTTCCAGCAGGCGATCAACCGTGTGAGCGGACTCTGACAGGGTCCACCCGCCCGACCGCACCCGTCAGACCGTGGACCGGCGAGTGGCGACGGCTGCCGCGCCGCGCAGGAGGCGGCGACCGCGGCTCCTCGCCGGCCGAGTTCGTGCTCGTCGCGGCACTTCTCACGGTGCTGACCCTGACCGTGCTTCAACTCGCCATCGCCCTGCACGTGCGCAACACCGTGCTCGACGCCGCCGCCGAGGGCGCCCGTTACGGGTCGCTCGCCGATACCGGACTCGACGCCGGCGCCGCCCGCACCCGGGACCTGATCACGGTCGCGCTCGGTCCGGCGTTCGCGACGGACGTGACCGCGACCTATGCGAGCGACACCGGCTACCCGACCGTGCGGATGCGCGTGGTCGCCCCGCTCCCGCTTCTTGGCCTGCTCGGCCCTGATCGGAGCCTGGAGGTGGTCGGGCGTGCCGTCGTCGAAGGCTCCGGGTGACAGGGTGCGAGACGGCAGTCGCGGTGTGCCCGACGCACGCGTGGCCAGGGGTCCCGGAGTCCGGGGGCCCGGTGTCCGGGGTCTCAGCTCCGGGGGTCTCAGCCGCTTGATGCCCTTGCACCGCTTGAGCTCCGACAACGGGTCCGCATCCCTCGAGTTCATCACGACCGGCCTGATCCTTCTTGTGCCGCTCGTCTACCTCGTGCTCGCGATGTCCGCGCTGCAGGGTGGCGCGCTCGCCGTGGAGGGCGCCGCCCGGCAGGCCGCCCGCGTCTATGTGCGCGCACCGAGCGAGGCGGTCGGGGAGGAACGGGCGCAGCGGGCGGTGGACGTCGCCCTCGCCGATTACGGCCTTGCGTCCGGGGACGCCCAGGTGACGATCGACTGCGCGTCAGCGGTCGGCGGATGCCTGACCCGCCGCACCGCAGTCACTGTCACCGTGCGCCTGCGGGTGCCCCTGCCCCTCGTGCCGGACGTGCTCGGCCTGGCCGGAACCGCGAGTGTGCCCCTCGAATCGAACGCGACCCAGACAGTGTCCCGTTTCTGGCAGGCCGGTACCGGACCATGACCGTGCGACGAGACCGGTCGCATCAGGCGAGTGACCGTGCCCCTGCCGGTGACCTGACCGCTGACCTGTCGGACGACACCGGTTCCACGCTCCTGCTCACCATCTTCTACGGTTTCCTCGCGCTCGTCGTGATCCTCGTGGTCGTTGCCGCGTCATCCCTCTACCTCGAACGCAAACGCCTGCTCACCCTCGCGGACGGCGCCGCGCTCGCCGCCGCAGAGGCGTACGGCCTCCACGCGGTCACGGTCGCCCCGGATGGCGCGGCGGCCCCGCTGCGCACCGAACTCGATTCCGCAGCGATCCGCACGGCGGCGGACGCCTACCTCGCGGCGGCCCCGCACGCCACCCTCGAGGATCTCGTCGTGACCCGGGCGGCATCCACGGACGGACAGAGTGCGACGGTATCCCTGAGTGCCTACTGGCAGCCACCGGTCCTCACCCTCGTGCTGCCGGCGGGAGTTCCCCTCGAGGTCACGGCCGTCGCCCGCTCGGTCTTCCGGTGACCTCCCGTGCGGGGCTACTCTCCAGAGCGAACCGGGCGAACCGGGAGGACCGACCGGAACCGGGAGGAGTCATGTTCACTGATCGCCGCGACGCCGGTCGCCTGCTCGCCGAGCTCGTCGCCGACCTGGACCTCTCCGACCCCGTCGTGTGTGCGCTGCCCCGCGGGGGAGTGCCGGTCGCCCTCGAGGTGGCCCGGCGCTTGCACGCTCCGCTCGACCTGATTCTCGTGCGCAAGCTCGGTTCACCGGGATTCCCCGAGGTCGCGATGGGTGCCGTCGTGGACGGGGACACCGCCCAGACCATCGTGAACGAGGACGTCTTCGTCGAGACCGGGGCCGACGCCGCGGGCCTCGGCCGGGCCAGGCGCCGGGAGCTGACCGAGCTCGAGCGGCGGCGCGCGGTCTATCTCGGTGACCGTCCCCGGGTGAATCCGGAGGGGCGCGTCGTCGTGGTCGTCGACGACGGGCTCGCCACGGGAGCGACGGCCAAGGCCGCGCTGGCCGCGGTGAAGCGCCAGGGCGCCGCGCGTGTCGTCCTTGCGGTGCCCGTCGCCCCGGCCGAGGTCGTCGAGGAGATGCGCGGGTTCGCCGACGACGTGGTCGTTGTGCAGATCCCGGAGCAATTCTGGGCGATCGGTCAGTTCTACGTCGACTTCCACCAGCTGTCCGATGAGGAAACGGTCGCACTCCTGACCGAGGCGTGGGCCGGGCCGTGAAGCGTCCCGCCACCCGCTAGCCTCGAATGCGAGCGCGATCCGCGCGGCACACAACGCGCACGAGACAGGGGCCCCAGCGTGACGGCGAAATCCGAACGGCTCGCCGGGGCCGGTGCGCAGCTCGTCACCGAGGTCAGCATCAACTACGGTTCCTCGCTCGCCGGACTCGCCATTCCGATCGTCGGTTCCCCCGTCGTCGTCGCGGTCAGGCAGATCGTGATGGCCTGCGCGGTGCTGCCGTTCTACCGCCCGAAACTGGCCAACCTGACCTGGCGGCTGCTCTGGCCCGCGCTCCTCCTCGGGCTCGACCTCGCCGTCATGAATCTCGCCTTCTACGAGGCGGTGCACCTGCTCGGGCTCGGCATCGCCGCTACGATCGAATTTCTCGGCCCGTTCTCCCTCGCCCTCTTCAGCTCGCGGCGACCGCTCGACTTTCTGTGCGCGACGACGGCAGCCGGGGGAGTCTTCCTGCTGACCTGGTCCTCCGGAGAGATCAACCCGCTCGGACTGTTCTACGCCCTCGTCGCCGCGGCGGCGTGGGCCGGCTACATCCTGCTCACCCGCAGGGTCGCCGTGACCTTCCCCGGCCTCGAGGGCATCTCGGTTGCGAGTGTCGTCAGCCTCACCCTGCTCGTGCCGTTCGCGCTCCTCACCGTCGACTATGCCCGCCTCAACTGGGGTGTACTCGGGCTGCTGCTCGCGATCGGGGTGCTCTCCTCGGCCTTTCCCTACGTGCTCGACACCTACATCCTGCGCCGGATCACCCCGCGCCTCTACGCGATCATCACGAGCTTCGGCCCCGTCATCGCGGCGGTCTTCGGCGTGCTCGTGCTCGGCGAGACCTTGATGCTCCAGCAGCAGATCGCGATCGTCGTGGTGTGCGTGGCCGCGGGCGCCGCGATCGCGACCCAGCGCGACCGCCCGATCTCCGACCTGGAGGCGACCGCGGGCGCCATCCCGTAGTCCAGCACCCGCACGAGTATGCGCCCTGCGGCGGCGCCTCGCCAGGCGCCCTCAGCGCGGAGCGACCGGCCGGTTGAGCCGGCATCAGTGGGGCTGAAGCGGATGCTGATCCGAGCGACGCCGTCTCGCGCCAATTCCGCCGTTCCGCGCCACGCGTGCCTGGCGCGGAACGGCGGACAAGGCGCGCGAGGCTGGAACGCGCGGCGATGTTGGTCCCCGGACGCCGAATGCTGCGCCGCTACTCGACGATGATGCCCAGATGCCCGGCCATGATCGGGGCGAGGAGACTCAGCTGGGAATCGTCGATCGTGGCGCCCCGGAGGCCCTCGAGGCCACGGATCACGCTGAAGTCGCTTCCGCGCAGGTCCACGTCCTTGAGAGTGGCCCGAGTCACGTCGAGGGTACCGATCCGGCAGTTCTGCAGTTCGAGGCGCTGCACGGTCGCGCTGCCGAGATCGAGCTCCTCGATGATGCAGTTGCTCAGCAGGACATCGTGCAGCTGGGCGTTCCGCAGGTTGACGAAGTCGAGCTTGCTGCCGTCGAACTGCACAGAACGGAGGCTCGACTCGTACAGTTCGACAGAGCCGAGGCGGGAATGCTCGATCCGCACGTCACGCCAGGCCGAGCGTGGGGCGCTGAAAATGGCCGCGTGAAGTTCGCCAGCGACGCACTCCGACAGGGTTGCGCCGCGCAGATTCGCGTCGTTCAGGGAGACGGTGTGGAATTCGCACTCGCGGAAGGCAACCCCGGTGAGGTCACGTCCATCGAAGTCGCAGTCGGTGAAGCGCTGCGCATCGACGCCGGCGCCTGAGGAGATTTCCGAGCCATCGGCATCCGTGAGGTCGTCGAGGCGGATCGGGTCGAGGAGGGGAGGTTTGGTGCCGGAGCGGGCGCGCGCCACGCTCAGTCCTGTGCCGGGGCTGTGGCTGGGCGCTGAACGGCGGAGGCAGGCTCGGCGGTGACGGGCTCGGCGGCGACGGGCTCGAGGACGAAGACGGGGATGATGCGTTCGGTCTTGACCTGGTAGTCGGCATAGTCGGGGTACGCCGCGACGGCGCGCTCCCACCACGCGGCGCGTTCTTCGCCGGTGACCTCACGGGCGACCATGTCCCATTTCCGGGTGCCGTCCTGCAGCTCGACCTCGGGATGGGCGACGACGTTGGCGTACCAGACCGGGTTGCGCGGTGCGCCGCCGAGGGAGGCGATCGCCGCGTAGCTGCCGTTGTGCTCGACCCGCATCAGCGGGGCCTTGCGGATCTTGCCGGACTTTGCACCGAGCGTTGTCAGCACGATGACGGGCATGCCGCGCATCGTGGTGCCTTGCTGGCCGCCTGAACTCTCATAGAGGGCGACCTGGTCGCGGACCCACTGCTGTGGGCTGGGTTCATATTCTCCGTTGAGGGGCATGACACCATTAAACGTCACTCCACTCGGGAACATTCCGCGTTGGTCATTCCCGGCCGGGCACCGTTCCGGGCGCCGCAGACCCGGGTCCGGGCTTCGTTCCTGGCCGGGGGCGGCGGGGAACGTAGCGTGGGATGTACCGGCCGAGCAGGACGGCGCCGATCAGCCCGAAGACGCCCATCACGCCGCTCGCGAGAGAGATCGACACGATCGTGAGCGCGGCCACGGCGACGGGGGCGACGGCGCTGCCGAAGTCGCCGGTGAACCGCCACGCACCGAGGAAGGGTGCGGGGTTGTCCTTCGGGGCGAGGTCGGCGCCGAGGGTCATCAGGATTCCGCTGCCGATCCCGTTCGCGACCGACAGGAACATCGCGACGCCGATCAGCCACTGCACGTTGGTGGACAGGTCGTGCGTGAACGCGAGCACGAGGAGGCCGAGGCCGAGGCCGATCATCGAGGGGAGTGCACTCCACATCCGGCCGTACCGGTCCATGATCTGGCCGCTGGCATAAAACAGGGCGAAGTCGATTCCGCCGGCGATGCCGATGATCAGGGCGATGTCCGGCTCGCTGATGCCGATACTGACGGCCCAGAGCGGGATGAGCACGGCGCGCGCCGACCGCATCGCTCCGACCAGGCCGGCGCCGGTGCCGAGTCGGAGGAGCACGCCGCGGAAGCTCCAGATGGTCTGGAACAGGCCCTGGCTCTCCTCTTCCGCGAGTTCCTGTCCGGCGGGGCGCACGGTTCCGTCCGGAGCCGTCGCAAGTTCCGGAGTGCCGAAGGTGCTCGCCGGGTCCGGCAGGAGCAGGAGCACGAGGGCGGCGCCGAGGCAGGCGACGACGAACACCCAGAACACGGCCTGGGTACCCCCGGTGAAGCGGATGACGGCGGTCGCGATGAAGGGGCCGACGAACCAGCCGCCGCGGAAGATCCCGCCGAGGGTGGACAGCGCGCGGGCCCGGTAGGCGACCGGCACGTAGCTCGTCATGAAGGCGTGCCTGGCGAGGGAGAAGATCGCCGTCGCGAGGCCGACGACGAAGATCCCGATGCCGAGCACGAGCGGGTTCGGGGCGACCAGGCAGACGAGGATCGCGATGATCGCGAGGAACGAGGCCCAGATCATGGCGTTGCGCTCGCCGATCCGGGAGACGACCCAGCCGCTCGGGATGTCGCCGAT
This sequence comes from Cryobacterium sp. 10I5, assembly GCF_035019865.1. NCBI lineage: Bacteria > Bacillati > Actinomycetota > Actinomycetes > Micrococcales > Microbacteriaceae > Cryobacterium > Cryobacterium sp. 10I5. The sequence continues at coordinate 3,775 of NZ_JASJVI010000024.1, read as the reverse complement.
GAGCTCGCCGACCATGATCATCGCGGCGATGAACCCGGCCATCGCGAGGGAGGCCCCGAGATTGTTGGCCATGATCGGGATCAGCGGGATGATCGCACCCTCACCGACAGAAAAGAGGAACGTCGGCAGGAACGCGGCAAGGGCCACCGAGCGCAGGCTGAAGGGGCGTTCGGTGCTTGTCATGACTCCTCGATGCTACCCGCGTGCACGGCCGCGGCCCGGCGACACAAGCCGGGGGCCTGTGTCGCCGGGTAGGCTGGGCAACAAATGATTGAGCTGGACATTTCGGAGCAGATCGCCGCATTGCGGGCCACCTTCGGCGACATCCGGGCCGTGATCGACATCGATCAACTGCGCACCGACATCGCCGACCTGAACGACCAGGCCGGCGCCCCCGACCTGTGGGATGACTCGGAGCACGCCCAGAAGGTCACGAGCGACCTCAGCCACCGCCAGTCGGAGCTCGCGCGCATCGAGAGCATCGAATCGCGGCTCGACGACCTCGAGGTCCTTGTCGAGATGGCCAACGACGGCGAGGGCGACGAAGAGTCCGCCGAGGAGGCCACCATCGAGCTCGCGAGCCTGCAGAAGGTCCTCGGCGAGCTCGAGGTGCACACCCTCCTCAACGGCGAATTCGACGAACGACCCGCCGTGATGACCATCCGCTCGGGCGCCGGCGGCGTCGATGCCGCCGACTTCGCCGAGATGCTGATGCGGATGTACCTGCGCTGGGCCGAACAGCACGACTACCCGGTGACGGTGCTGGACGTCGGATACGCGGAAGAGGCCGGCATCAAGTCTGCGACCCTCCAGATCGATTCGCCGTATGCCTTCGGCACCCTGAGCGTCGAGGCCGGCACCCACCGGCTCGTGCGGATGAGCCCGTTCAACTCCGCAGGCAAGCGCCAGACCTCCTTCGCCGCCGTCGAGGTCGTTCCGCTCATCGAGCAGACCGAGTCGATCGAGATTCCCGATACGGACATCCGTGTCGACGTGTTCCGGTCGAGCGGGCCCGGCGGCCAGTCCGTCAACACGACGGACTCCGCCGTGCGGATCACCCACCTCCCGACCGGCACCGTGGTGAGCTGCCAGAACGAGAAGAGCCAGATCCAGAACCGCGCGGCCGCCATGCGGGTGCTGCAGTCCCGTCTGCTGCTCATCCAGCGCGAGCAGGAAGCCGCGACCAAGAAGGAATTCGCCGGCGTCATCACGGCGAGCTGGGGCGACCAGATGCGCAGCTACGTGCTCGCCCCCTATCAAATGGTCAAGGACCTCCGCACGAACTACGAGGTCAACAATCCGACCCAGGTCTTCGACGGGGACCTCGATGGATTCATCGCCGCCGGCATCCGCTGGCGCAAGCAGGCGCCGCAGGACTGAGCTCACTCGCAGAACGGGGCCCAATTCGGGGGTTCCTGCCTGTGAGGACCGGCTCGCCGGTATGTCGAACTGGTAAAACGCAGGATGCCTGCCTAGGCTCAAGGGGCCATGATCCGTTTTGACAGCATCACTAAGAAATATCCGGGAACGACCCGACCGGCCCTCGACGACATCAACGTCGAGGTTCTGCGCGGCGAGTTCGTCTTCCTCGTCGGTGCATCCGGTTCGGGCAAATCAACCTGCCTGCGGCTGATCCTCAAGGAGGACAAACCCACGAGCGGGCGCATCCACGTGCTCGGCCAGGACTTGCGGTCGATCTCAAACCGTAAGGTGCCGTACTTCCGGCGCAACCTCGGGGTCGTCTTCCAGGACTTCCGGCTGCTGCCGAACAAGAGCGTCTTCGAGAACGTCGCCTTCAGCCTCCAGGTGATCGGCAAGTCGCGCGGCTTCATCCAGGAGGCCGTGCCCGACACGCTCAAGATGGTCGGGCTCGCCGAGAAGGCGCTCCGGCTGCCGCACGAACTCTCCGGCGGTGAGCAGCAGCGGGTTGCGATCGCGCGCGCCATCGTCAACAAGCCCCAGGTGCTCCTCGCCGACGAGCCCACCGGAAACCTCGACCCCACCACGAGCGCGGGCATCATGGCCCTGCTCGAGCGCATCAACGCGGGCGGCACGACCGTGGTCATGGCCACGCATGAGGCCGGCATCGTCGACCAGATGCAGCGCAGGGTCATCGAACTCTCCGGCGGCAAGATCGTGCGCGACGAGCGCCAGGGCGGGTACGCGACCGCGGGCATCCCGATCATCCCGCTCGGGGCCGGCCTGCACCGGAAGCCGGCCATCGACCCCCAGCGCACCGTCTCTGCGCTTGCACCGAGTGCGCTGCCGTCGGTCTTCGCCCCGGCGAGCCCGGCGAACCCGACGAACCAGGCGAACCCGATGGCCCCCGCGACTCCCGCCCTCACCCACCCTTCCGCACCCGTGCCCGCACCGCTTGCGCCCGCCGCCGTTCACGTTCCTGCGGCACCCATCACGCCGGTCGTCATCGTCCCCGACGCCCCGGCTCGTGCGGTCTCCCTCGCCGAGACGGGCGCAGAACCTGCGGCGCCGATCGCGCCGCCCGCTTCCATCCCGCGGCCCTTCGGAGAGCAGGCCATGGCCATCGCCGCAGATTCCGGCATGCCCCTTCCGCTGACCTCGGCGGTCTTCGTGCCCGGCCGCGAGCCGCAGGCGGATGCCGCGACCGCGACCCCGGATACCGTCACAGACGATTCCCCCGACGCCGGTGCGAGCGAGCAGCCGACATACATGGCGCGTCCGATGGCGCCCACCCAGGACGACGTGCTCGACCAGCTCACCCTGGCCGAGAGGCTGGGGCTTCGTGCTCCCGGCGAGAAACCAGACCAGACCGGCGAACAGAATGTGGGACCCACCCGATGAGACTCGGACTGGTGCTCTCCGAAGCTGCCAATGGCCTGCGTCGCAACGCCTCGATGGTTGTCTCTGTCGTGCTCGTGACCTTCATCTCGCTGACCTTCGTCGGCGCTGCGATCCTGATGCAGATGCAGATCGGCCAGATGAAGAACTTCTGGTACGACCGCGCCCAGGTCGGAATCTACATGTGCACGGCAATCTCACCGGGGGAGACCTGCACCGGGGGAGAGGCGAGCCAGGACCAGATCGACGCCGTCAAAGCGCAGCTCGAGTCGCCGACGCTCTCGCCCTTCGTGGACAAGTACTACTTCGAGACGCATGAGCAGGCGTTCGAGAACTTCAAGAAACAGTTCGCCGGCAACCCCGTCGCCGACTATGTGACTCCCGACCAGCTCAACCAGACCTTCTGGGTGAACCTCAAGGACCCGTCCCAATCGGATGTGCTCGTGGAGAGCCTGTCCGGCGTGGCCGGGGTCGAGAACGTCGCGGACCAGCGCAAGTATCTCGACCAGATCTTCTCCGTGCTCAACGCGGCCAGTTACACGGCGATCGGTATCGCCTCGCTCATGCTCGTGGCGGCTGCGCTGCTGATCGCCACCACCATCCGCCTGTCGGCGTTCTCGAGGCGGCGCGAGCTCGGCATCATGAGACTCGTCGGCGCGTCGAACCGGTTCATCCAGACACCGTTCATCCTCGAGGGCGTCTTCGCCGCTCTCCTCGGGTCGCTCCTGGCGGGTGGTGCGGTCCTTGCCCTGGTGCAATGGTTCGTGCAGGGCTTCCTCGGTTCCCGGCTGACGGGCTTCTCGCTCGTGGGCATGCAGGATGCGCTCCTCGTCGTGCCGATCCTGCTCGTGGTGGGCGCGGTGCTCGCGGCGTTCTCCGCGAACTTCGCCATCACCCGCTACCTGAAGGTCTAGCCGTTCGTCCGAGCGGCTCGAGGCCGAGCGCTAGACTGGTGGGC
>NZ_JASJVI010000023.1:0-45883 GCF_035019865.1 Cryobacterium sp. 10I5 | reverse complement strand
AGAGTCACCCGTATACCGGCCGCTCCTGTTTTGAATCCACCAACCCGAGGCGTACCTTTCCGGTCGAGAGCGCCCGGTATACGGGTGACTCTCGACCGGGAAGGTGACTCGCCGGGCTAGTAGATCGAGGTGTACAGCGCGAGGATCTGCTCGACGGTCACGTCGCGCGGGTTGCCGCCGGTGCAGACATCGTCGAAGGCGGCCTGGGCGAGCGCGGGGAGGTCCTCCTGCTTGGCACCGATTTCGCGCAGGGTCGTCGGGTTTCCGAGGCCGCGGGCGAACGCCGTGACGGCAGTGACGGCCGCAGTGCGGGCATCCTCGAGCGAGAGCTCTGCGGCGCCGGGAACCTTGAAGGCCACAGCGATGTCGCGGAAGCGCTCGCCGGTCGCGTCGGCGTTGAACGCCATCACGGGGGCGAGCAGGATGCCGTTGGCCACGCCGTGCGGGGCGTTGTAGAAGGCGCCGAGCGGGTGGGCCATTCCGTGCACGAGGCCGAGGCCGACGTTGGAGTAGCCCATGCCCGCGATGTACTGGGCGAGGGCCATTCGGTCCGCAGCGACCGGGTCGCCGTCGGCGGCCGCGGTGAGCGACTCGGCGATCATCGTGATCGCCTTGAGGTGGAAGAGGTCGGAGAGTTCCCACGCGCCCTTGGTCGTGTAGCCCTCGATCGCGTGGGTGAGCGCGTCCAGGCCGGTGGCGACCTTGAGCGAGCGCGGCGCGGAGGACATCATCTCGGAGTCGACGACGGCGACGACCGGGATCGCGTGCGGGTCGACGCAGACGAACTTGCGCGAGCGTTCGACATCGGTGATCACGTAGTTGATCGTGGTCTCCGATGCGGTACCCGCCGTGGTCGGCACCGCGATGATCGGAACGGCGGCCCGCTTCGTGGCCGCGACGCCCTCGAGGGAACGCACGTCCGCGAACTCCGGGTTGTTCGTGATAATGCCGATGGCCTTGCAGGTGTCCTGGGGCGAGCCACCGCCGATGCCGATCAACACGTCGGCGCCCGAAGCCGCGAAGGCCGCGACGCCGCGCTTGACCGCTTCGATCGGCGGGTTCGGGGTGACGTCCGAATAAACCTCATACGGGATTCCGGCATCCTCGAGGAGGGTCGTGACCTTGCCGGTGACGCCGGTCGCGACGAGCACTTTGTCCGAGACCACAAAGGCCTTGGTGAAGCCACGGGAGGCTATTTCACCGGGAATGACGCTAATGGCCCCTGCGCCGAAATGCGCCGTTTGGTTCCAGATCATGCGAGTGATCATTGTCTGACTTCTCTCTGTGTGCGTTCAACGTTGAATCGTTTCACTTAGAGAAAGTCTACTCGCCGGAGGCACAGGGCATAGGCTTGTTTTGTACTCAGGCGCTGGCCCACCCCGGACCCGGTGGGAAGGCGTCGCTCGCGATCCTCGCCACCGCCGCCGAGATGTCGACACCCGGGCGAATACAGTCCATAACCGTTCCCCGGCGCCTCCAGTTCCAGGCATCTATCGAGAAGAGCTCCCGTCTATGACTTCTTCGCCGTTTCCACTTTCGCCCGCCCAGGCCCGCGACCGACTCCTCGGTTTGCGTGGCGTGCTCTTCGACCTCGACGGCGTGCTGACTCCCACCGCCGACGTGCACATGGTCGCCTGGTCACGGCTCTTCACCCCCTTTCTCGAGGACCAGGGGGTGAGCCCCTCGTATAGCGATGCCGACTACTTCAAGTACATCGACGGCAAGCCCCGCTACGACGGCGTGCGCAGTCTCCTCGCCTCCCGCGGCATCAGCCTGCCAGACGGCGACCCCACGGATGCCGCGACGCAGGACACCGTGTGCGGCCTCGGCAACCGGAAGAACGCGGCCTTCAACGAGACCCTCGCGGAAGACGGCGTGACGCCGTACCCCGGCTCGCTCGCCTTCCTCGACTACGTGGTCAAGGCCGGGCTGCAGGTCGCGGTCGTCACGAGTTCCCGCAACGGCGAGCTCACCCTCGGGGCAGCGGGCATCCGTGACCGCTTCGGCATCCTCGTCGACGGCAACCTCGCCGCCAAACGCAAGCTCGCCGGGAAGCCCGCGCCGGACACCTACGAACTCGGCGCCGAGCTGCTCGGTCTCACGCCCGCGGAGTGCGTCGTCGTCGAAGACGCCGAGTCGGGGGTGCAGGCCGGCCGGGCCGGCGATTTCGGGCTGGTTCTCGGAGTCGACCGCGGTGTCGGCCCGCAGACCCTTCTGGACGCCGGAGCCGATATCGTCGTCTCAGACCTCGATCAACTGGTGCCCCGCCCGTCCGAGCTCAGCACGTCACCCGAAACCGCAACTCGAGAGGCCACCGCATGAACCTGACGGAAGAGGTCACCCTGGACCCTCTCGACCGCAATCGTTTCCCGGTCGACGAATGGGCGCTCGTCGAGACGGCGTTCTCCGGAGCCGACATCGGTCGCACCGAGACGCTCTTCGCGGTCGGCAACGGCTACCTCGGCCTCCGCGGCAACGTCGACGAGGGCAGGGACGGCCACGTCCACGGCACCTACATCAACGGTTTCCACGAGACCTGGCCGATCCGTCACGCGGAAGAGGCCTTCGGCTTCGCCCGCGTCGGCCAGACGATCGTCAACGCGCCAGACGCCAAGATGATCCGCGTCTACGTCGACGACGAACCGCTCGTCCTGACCCTCGCCGAGCTGCTCAGCTACGAGCGCCGGCTCGACTTCACCACCGGCATCCTCTCGCGCTCCCTCGTCTGGCGCACGCCATCGGGCAAGCGCGTCCTGATCCGCTCCCGTCGCATGGTGTCATTCACCGACCGGCACCTCGCGATCATCGACTACGAAGTCACCATGCTCGACGCGGATGCGTCCGTCGTGATCTCGAGCCAGATCCTGAACCGCCAGGACGGCATCAGCGAGTACGACCGGCCCAAGGGCTCGATGACGACCGATTGGGACCCGCGCAAGGCGGAATCCTTCACCGATCGGGTGCTGCAGCCGCGCTTAAAGCGTGCCTCCGGCGGCCGGTACATCCTCGGCTTCCGCTGCACGAACTCGGCCATGACGATCGCCTGCGCCGCCGACCACGCGATCGAGACCGCCAACGAGTACGTCGAGTCCTCGGCGATCGGCGACGACCTCGCCAAGCACGTGTACACGATCAAGGCCAAGCAGGGCAATTCGATCCACATCACGAAGACGCTCAGCTACCACACCTCCGCGGGCGTGCCCACTCACGAGCTCGCCGACCGCTGCGACCGCACCCTCGACCGGGCGCGGGACGAGGGCGTCGAATCCTTCATCGCCCGCCAGCAGGAATGGCTCACCGATTTCTGGGCGCGCACCGACGTGCAGCTTCCCGGGCAGCCCGTGCTGCAGCAGGCCGTGCGCTGGAACCTGTTCCAGCTCGCCCAGGCCTCGATGCGCGCCGACGGACAGGGCGTCTCCGCGAAGGGTGTGTCCGGGTCCGGCTACGGCGGCCACTATTTCTGGGACACGGAAGTGTATGTGCTGCCGTTCCTCACTTACACGTCACCGAACGCCGCCCGCAATGCGCTGCGCTTCCGGCACGGGATGCTCGACAAGGCCAGGGACCGCGCGACGGAGCTCAACCAGCTCGGCGCCCTGTTCCCGTGGCGCACGATCAACGGACTCGAGTCGTCCGCCTATTACGCGGCGGGCACGGCGCAGTACCACATCGACGCCGACATCGCCTATGCGCTCAGCCAGTACGTCGCCGCGACCGGCGACGAGGATTTCCTCGCCCGCGAGGCCATCGACATCCTCGTCGAGACGAGCCGAATGTGGGCGGACCTGGGCTTCTGGCGCGGCAACGGGCACGGCAACGACGTGTTCCACATCCACGGCGTCACCGGGCCGGACGAGTACACGACGGTCGTCAACGACAACCTGTACACGAACATCATGGCGCGCTCGAACCTGCGGAACGCAGTGACCGCCGTCCGCCGGCTGCGGTACATCGACCGTGAGGCGTACGACGCCATGGTCGCCCGGCTGAACCTCGAGGACACCGAGGTCGCCGAGTGGGCCTTCGCCGCCGAGGCGATGCACATTCCCTTCGACAAGGGCCTCGCCATCCACCCGCAGGACGCGCAGTTCCTCGAGAAGGAACGCTGGGACCTGTCCCAGACGCCTCCGCAGAACCGGCCGTTGCTGCTGCACTACCACCCGCTCGTGATCTACCGCTTCCAGGTGCTCAAGCAAGCGGATGTCGTCCTCGCGCTGCTCCTGCAGGGGGACCAGTTCACGCCGGAGGAGAAGCTCGCCGACTTCGACTACTACGACCCGCTCACGACCGGCGACTCGACCCTGTCCGACGTGGTCCAGTCGATCATCGCTGCCGAGGTCGGGTACCACGAGCTCGCGCTCCGGTACTTCACCTCCGGGCTGTTCGTCGACCTCGCGGACCTGCACCACAACGCGGCGGACGGCGTTCACGTCGCATCCGCCGGCGGAGTCTGGAGCGCCCTCGTCTACGGATTCGGCGGCCTGCGCGACCACAACGGCCGGGTCACCCTCGACCCTCGGCTGCCCGAAGGCTGGGAGGGTCTCACCTTCCGGATCACGCTCAAGGGCACCCGGCTCCGGATCGACCTCAGGCAGGACGAGGTCGAGGTGACCGTCGAGGCCGGCGTCGAGGCGAAGCTCGCCGTGCGTGGGGCGCCGGCGTTCACCGTCCGTCTCGGCCAGCCCGTCATCGTCCCGCTCGAGCACCAGGGCGCCCGCACTCCCGGGGCACCGTCGCCGGCCGCGATCGAGGGCGGACGTCGCGACGACGGCACCGTGATCACCTCGTCGATCCCGACGATCGCGCACCTGACCGACTTCATGGACCAGGTCGACTGACCCCTAACGAATTCGACGGAGTTTTTGTGTTTTCCGCACCTGAGACGGTTCCCAAACCGGTTTAGAACGCAAAAACTCCGTCGAATTGGTTCACTGCGGGTGGGTTGGGGAGCCGGGCGCCGGCGGTCAGAGGAGCCGAAGGCGCACAAGGCTCTCCGCGGTGGCGAGGATGGCCTCCTCGTTGGATCGGGGCTCCCAGCCGAGCATCCGCCTGGCCTTGCCGTTCGAGGCGCTCCTCGTCGTGCCGAGTTGCGGGGCGACCTGCCGGAGCGGGGCGCTGAACGGCGCGAGGACCCGGACGAGCCAGGTCGGCAGCACCCGGCGGGGTACCCGCCGCGCGACATCACCGAGGTTCGACCTCAGCAGTGCGGCGATCCCGGGAAAGGTCATCGGGGGTCCGGCGACGGCGAGGAACCGTTCGCCGGCCGCAAGCGGGCTCGTCATCGCGCGCACGTGCAGCTCGGCGACGTCGCGCACGTCGACGATGTTGGTCTCGATCCGCGGCACGGCCGGCACAGCACCCGTCAGGAGTCCGCGGAGGAGCTCGACGGAACTGGAGAGGTCCGTCCCGAGTACGGGGCCGAAGATCCCGACCGGGTTGATCACCGTGAGCTCGAGGGCGCCACCTTCACGGGCGACGAAGTCCCAGGCCGCACGTTCGGCGATGGTCTTCGACCTGACGTATGCGCTCACCGCTGCGGTCGGGTCCGTCCAGTCGTCTTCGGTGAACGGGCGGTCCGGATGCTGGGCGCCATATCCGACTGCGGCGAACGAGGAGGTCAGCACGACCCGCTGCACGCCCGCATCCCGCGCGGCCCGGAGCACCCGGAGTGCGCCGTCGCGGGCGGGCACGATGAGCTCATTCTCGTCGGCAGGCTGGCGTCCGGGGAAGGGGGAGGCGACGTGCAGGACGAAGGCGCAGCCGTTGACCGCTTCCGCCCACCCGGCGTCGGAGAGCAGGTCGGCGACGGTGAATGAGAGGGCGCTGCCGGCATCCGCCCCGCCGGCGGTGACCAGCGCACGCACCTCCGGCTCCCTGGCGAGGGAGCGCACCGTCGTGCGCACCCGGTAGCCCGCGGCGAGGAGCCGCACGATGCAGTGCGCACCGACGAAGCCAGACCCCCCGGTCACCAGAACCAGTTCGCCATTCATGAGATCCTCATCCCGTTATAAAATCCCTGCACCGGCGACTCATCGACGAGAGACAGTCTAATGAGCGACTTCAATGAACAGATCATCTCGGAGTTCCGGGAGAACAACGGTCATGTCACCACGGCCGGCTTCGGGTCCAATCTCGTGCTCCTGCACACGACCGGGGCGCGCACGGGCGCAGAGCGCGTCAGCCCGGTGATGTCCATCCGCGACGGGGACGCCTGGCTCGTGGTCGCCTCCGCCGGCGGTCGGCCCCAGCACCCCGCCTGGTATTTCAACCTGCTCAAGCACCCGGACACGATGATCGAGACCGCCGAAGGAACCGTCGGAGTCACGGCGACCGATCTGGACGGCGACGAACACGCGCGAGCCTGGGCGAAGATCGTCGCGAGGGCGCCGGGATTCGCCGACTACCAGGAGCGGGCCATCGGGCGGCGGATCCCCGTTCTCCGGCTGACACGGCACGCCTGAAACCGGCGGACTCCTGACGTACGGCGGACTCTCGTAGGCTCGAACTCCGTTCAGCTGCTCAGGCGGCGGGCGAGGTACGGCGCCGTCCGGCTTTCGGGGTAGGCGGCGACGACCTCAGGCGGACCGGCCACGAGGATGCGCCCGCCGGCGTCCCCTCCGGACGGGCCGAGGTCGATCACCCAGTCGGCCGCAGCGATGACGTCGAGGTTGTGTTCGACCACGATGACGGTGTTGCCCGCGTCGACCAGCCGGTTCAGCTGAGCGAGCAGGAGCTGGACATCCGCCGGGTGCAGGCCCGTTGTCGGTTCGTCCAGCAGGTACAGGGTGTGGCCGCGGCGGGCGCGCTGGAGTTCTGAGGCGAGCTTGATGCGCTGGGCTTCTCCACCCGAGAGTTCCGTCGCCGGCTGGCCGAGGCGAAGGTAGCCGAGGCCGACCTCACGGAGCGTCTCGAGGCTGCGGGCGGCCGCGGGCACGTCCGCGAGGAACCGGGCGGCGTCGTCGACGCTGAGGCCGAGGACGTCGGCGATGGTCTTGCCACGGTAGTCGACCTCGAGCGTCTCCGGGTTGTAGCGGGAACCGTGGCATGCCGGGCACACGGCGTAGCTACCGGGGAGGAAGAGGAGTTCAACGGTGACGGAACCCTCACCGAGGCAGGTCTCGCAGCGGCCGCCGGCGACATTGAAGGAGAAGCGCCCGGCGCCGAAGCCGCGACTGCGGGCGGAGGGTGTGGCCGCGAACGCCGTGCGGACCGCGTCGAACAGGCCGGTGTAGGTGGCGAGGTTCGACCGGGGGGTGCGTCCGATCGGCTTCTGGTCGACGGTGACGAGCCGGTCAACGGGGCCATCGACGCCGATCTGCCTGATCAAGGTGGATTTTCCGGAGCCGGACACGCCCGTGACTGCGGTGAGGAGTCCGAGCGGGAACGCGGCGTCGAGATTCTGCAGGTTGTGCACGCTGACCCCCCGCAGGTCGAGCCACGAGTGTGGTTCCCTCCGCGCGGGCACCGGGCGCACGGCATCTGCTGTGTCGGAACCGGGAAACAGGAACCGCCTGGTCACCGACTCCGGGACCTCGGCGAGCCCCGCGACGGGACCGCTGTACAGCACCTCGCCACCGCCGGTTCCGGCGTGGGGACCGACGTCGACGACCCAGTCGGCGGCGCGCACGACGTCCATGTTGTGTTCGACGACGAAGACGGAGTTGCCGGAGGACTTGAGCTGCTCGAGCACGACGAGGAGGGGTTCGGCGTCGGCGGGGTGGAGTCCCGCTGAGGGTTCGTCGAGCACGTAGACCACGCCGAAGAGGCCCGACCGCAGCTGAGTCGCGATCCGGAGGCGCTGCATCTCACCGGGCGAGAGCGTCGGGGTGGAGCGCGCGAGGCTGAGGTAGCCGAGGCCGAGGTCGACCAGGACCTCGATGCGTGCGAGCAGGTCGCGGCTGATCGTGGCTTCGACACCCGCGGATGCCTCACCGCGTCCGGTGGACCCGGCCTGCGTGAGCGGGCGGAGGGTCTCGGCAAGGGCCGTGAGCGGCAGTCCGGCAAGCCGGGAGATCGAGAGCCCGGCCACCGTCACGGCGAGGGCGGCCGGGGTGAGTCCGGTTCCGTCGCAGACCGGGCACGGACCGGACTCCACGAACCGGAGCGCGCGCTCGCGCTGGCTCTGGCTCTGCGAGTCGGCGAGGGTGTGCAGGATGTAGCTGCGCGCACTCCAGAACCGGCCCTGATACGGCTTGGCGATCCGGTCGCGTTGCGGGGTGATCTCAACGACGGGCTGCTCCTCGGTGAAGAGGATCCAGTCCCTGGCTTCTTCCGGCAGGTCGTTCCACGGCACGTCGACGTCGTAGCCGAGGGTGATCAGGATGTCTCGGAGGTTCTTGCCCTGCCACGCGCCCGGCCAGGCCGCGACAGCGCCCTCGCGGATGCTCAGGGTCCCGTCCGGCACGAGGCTCGCGCGCGTCGGGAGATGCGCGATACCGAGACCGTGGCAGCGCGGGCACGCCCCGGCCACGGTGTTCGGCGAGAAGGAGTCCGATTCGAGCCTGGGCGCATCCGCCGGGTATGTACCCGCACGGGAATACATCATGCGCACGGAATTCGACAGGGTGGTCAGGGTGCCGACCGTGGACCGCGAACTCGGCGTGCCGCGCCGCTGCTGCAGGGCGACGGCGGGAGGGAGGCCCGTAATCTCGTCGACCTGCGGGGTGTGGCCCTGCTGGATCAGCCGGCGGGCGTATGGGGCCACCGATTCAAGGAAGCGGCGCTGGGCCTCGGCGAAGATCGTGCCGAAGGCGAGCGACGACTTGCCGGAACCGGAGACGCCCGTGAAGGCGACGATTGCGTCGCGGGGCACGTCGACGTCGACGTCCCTCAGGTTGTTCTCCCTGGCTCCACGCACACGCACGAATCCAGAGGCTGGCGAAACGGGCTGCAAGGACGAGGTCGGAGTACGCATCCGTTCGACCCTAGTCTCCGCACCTGACTGCGATCCGAACGGCGGTCAGGTCCGGGAAAAATCCACTCAATAGAACTCGACGGTGTTCACGACGTTGCGGAGGGGGAGGCCGTCGAGGAAGCGGGTCGCGTTGTCGGCGAAGAGTTCGGCGATGCGGCGTTCCTCGTCGGCGTCGAGGGCGGCGGTGTGCGGGCTGATCACCACGTTCGGGAACTCCCAGAGCGGGCTTGCGGTGTCGAGCGGTTCCTTGGCGAACACGTCCAGGGCAGCGAAGCCGATCCGGCCGGACTCGAGGGCGCGAATGAGCGCGTCCTCGTCCACGACGGTGCCGCGCCCGATGCTGACGAAGGTCGTTCCCGGCCGGACCGCGCCGAAGACGTTCTCGCCGACGAGCTTCAGGGTCGCGGCCGTTCCGGGCAGGGCGACGACGATCGCGTCGGCGCGGGCGGCCCCGGCAGCGAGGTCATCGGTGCTGATCAGCTCGTCGACGAAGGGAACGGGCCGGTCGTCCCTGCTTGTCCCGATCACACGCATCCCGAGCCCCTTGGCGAGACGGGCGACCTCGCGCCCCACCCCGCCGAGACCGATGACGAGCACCGTCTGGTCGCGCACCTGGCCGAGCGCCCTCCGTTCCGGCCACGCGTGTGTGCGCTGGTCGCGTTGGAGCACGGGCAGCTGCTTGGCGCCGGCCATGATGCCGAAGATCGCGAACTCTGCGAGTGGGCCGCCGTGCACCCCAGCCGAGGTCGTGAAGACGACCCGGTCGAGATCGGCCTGGCCGAGGCCCGCGGACTTCACCTGGGAGCCGCCGCCCGCCGCCATCACCTGCACCCAGCGGAGTCCCGGATTCGCCTCCACCGTTCGTCGGAGTGCGACCGGGTTCACGTCGGGGATGCCGAAGAGCACGTCGGCCGAGTCGAGCATCCGCTCGAAGTCGGCCTGCTGTTCGACCGTGCGCCGGAAGGCGGGGTCGCCGCGGTAGTCGGCCGGGCGGCGCATCGGCGGCAGCAGGCCCTGGTCGCGCACGAGCTCGATGCGGGGTTCCGCCCGCTCGATCAGCAGACAGAGCTCCTCGGTCAGTGGTGTTGCGACGACGACGCGGAGCGTTTCGGGTGGGACGAGTGGGGCGGTGTTCATGGTGTCAGTCTCCTTGGGTCATACGGATGCGGGCGCATGCGCCTCGAGGAATGTAGCGAGTCCGGCCCGGTCCGGCAGGCCCTCCTGGTCACCGCGTGATGTCGTGGCGAGGGCGCCGACCGCGCCGGCGCGGTGCACCCACTCGGCGAGCGGGAGCCCGTCGAGGGCCGCGCTGAGCAACCCGGCTGAGAAGCCGTCGCCCGCACCGACTGTGTCGACGACCGAAATCGCGAACGGCGGGCAGCTCGCGTGCGTCCCGTCCGCAGCGAAGAGTTCGGCGCCGTGGGAGCCTGCCTTGACCGCGACGACCTTCACGCCGCGATCCAGGTACCAGCGGGCGATCCCGGCCGGGGTGGTCTCCCCGGTGAGGATGCGCCCTTCGCTCGTACCGGGCAGCACCCAGTCGGCCCGCACGGCGATTTCGTTGATCGTGCGCACCATTTCGGCGGTGTCTGCCCAGAGGCTGGGGCGGAGGTTCGGGTCGAAGCTCACGGTCGCACCGGTTTCACGTGCAACATCGACGGCCTGGGCGGCGAGGTTCCGCGGCCCGGAGCCGAGCGCGAGCGGGATCCCGGTCAGGTGCACGTGCCCGGCGCGGCGCACGTAGGCCGCTGTCGCCACGGTCGGCTCGAGCGTGCGTGCCGCCGAATGCGACCGGAAGTAGACGACGAGCGGGTCCTCGTCCTCTCCCGGCCGGTTCTTGAGCTGGAACCCGGTCGGTTCGCTCGCGTGCAGGTCGACTTCGCCGACGTCGATGCCGTTCGCCTCGAGCTGCTGCAGGGCGAATTCACCGAACGGGTCCGCACCGAGGCGGGTGATGAACCCGACGCTGTGGCCGAGCCGCCGCAGACCGACGGCGACGTTGAATTCGGCGCCGGCCAGCCTCCGGGTGAATCGTTCGACCCGCGCGAGCGGACCGCTCTCGTCGGCGACGAACATCGCCATGATCTCGCCGAAGGTGACGACGTCGAAGTCCCGCTGGACCGTGCTGGGCATCTGGTTCCGTTCAGTCGATGGTCTGTTCGGCGAGGACCCGGCGGACCTTCGCCAGTTCGCTCGCCACGGTGGCCCGATCGGGGATCGGGTATTCGAGCACGACGGGCACGTGGGTGCCGATCTCGCCGAGCACGGAACGCCAGTCGACGTCGCCCTCGTCGAGCAGCACGGAGTGCAGACCACCGAGGCGGTCGATGTCCTTGAGGTGGAAGACCGTCGCATGGCGTCCGAGTTCCCGCGCCGCGATGACCGGGTCGACGCCCGCCCAGAGCCAGTTCCCGACATCGAACGTGTACCCGATCGGAACGGCCTGGGCCCGAAGGTCGCGGAGGAGGGCAGACACGACATCCAGTCGCCCGTTCCGGGCGGTCTGGTCATTCTCGATCGTGACCCGGGCGGAGGCCGCCCGCAGGATCTCGGAGAGGGTCCCGGTGTCTGTCAGCTCGTCGCCGGGATCGCCGATGTTCAGTTTGACGCTGAGAGCCCCCAGCATCGCCGCTTCTTCGAGGTATCCGGGCAGGAAAGACGACGTCTCCCCGTCGACGAAGAGCGACTCGGGAACGGAGTAATAAACCTCGAGTCCGGCTTCGGTCGCCAGGCCGGCGATCGAACGAAGTTCCTCGTGCCGGGCCGCAGGCTCGGCCGAGAGGTACTCTCGGCGGATCTCGATTCCGTCGGCCCCGAGTTCCCGAACCTCGGCGACCAGGTCGGCCTGGACCGTGGTGGATGCGTCGAGGGCCTCTTTGTAGACCATGGTGTTGACGAACACCCGCCGTGAGCCGCTCACTGGAGGGCCGGTGCGCTGGTCGATGCGGCGGGGATCGTGCCCTGCAGCTTGAAGTCCGGCGTCGAGACGGCCTTCACCACGATCGTGAACACGACGGCGATGATGAGTGACAGCGCCATGAAGATATAGGACGCGTCGTTCGACCCGGTCACGTTGTTGAGGAAGCCGACGAAGTAGGCGCCTGCGAAGGATCCGAGTGCGCCGAAGCTGTTGACGAGCGCCATCGCGCCGCCCGCGACGTTCTTCGGCAGGATCTCGGGGACGATCGCGAAGAAGGGCCCGTATGGGGCGTACATCGCGCCGCCGGCGATCACGAGCAGGATGAACGACAGCCAGAAGTTGGACGTTCCGACGAGGTAGGACGCGTAGAAGGCGACAGCCGCTACCAGGAGGAACGGCCAGATGAAGAGCTTCCGCTTCAGGAGCCGGTCGGAGAAGAACGAGGCGACCACCATCAGCACGGTCGCGAGCAGGTAGGGGATGGCGGTGAGCCAGCCGATGATCACGATGTCGAATGAGGAGGCGGTCTTGATGATCGACGGGAGCCACATGACGAAGCCGTAGACGCCGATGCTCCAGAAGAAGTACTGGATGCACAGCTGGATGACGGCCTTCTGCTTGAATGCCTCGCGATAGTTGGGCACGGCGTGCAGTCCGACCTGTTCCCTGGCGAATTCGTCGTTGATGTCCTTCTTCTGGCCCGCGGACAGCCACTTTGCGTCGTTCGGGGAATTGTCGATCATGCGCAGCCAGACGAAGGCCCAGATGATCGAGGGGAGGCCCTCGATGATGAACATCCAGCGCCAGCCGACACTGCTGACGAGGTAGGCAGAGACGACGGACATCCACAGCACGGTGACCGGGTTGCCGAGGATCAGGAAGGTGTTGGCCTTGGAGCGTTCACCGCTGGTGAACCAGTTGCTGAGCAGGATGAGCATCGCGGGCATGATGGCCGCCTCGACGATACCGATCGCGAACCGGATGACGAACAGCACCCAGATGTTCGTGACGATGCCGATGCAACTGGCCAGGATGCCCCACAGGATCAGCGCGTAGAAGATCAGCTTCTTCGCACTTCGACGCTGGGCGTAACTCGCGCTCGGCACCTGGAAGAAGAAGTAGCCGAGGAAGAACAGCGCCGCCAGGAATGCCGAAGCGCTGGCCGTGATGTTGAGGTCTTTCGCCATCCCCGCTGCGGCGCCCAGGCTGTAGTTGGACCGGTCCAGGTAGGCCAGGCTGTACGTGATGAAGATGACCGGCATGAGCCGTGACCACCGGGATGATGCGAGTTTCTCGCTCATGAACTGAATCTCTTCCTTGAGACGTACCGCAGGGCACAACAGCGCCTGTTCCGTTGGATGGAACATTGTTTGCCCTGACGGAATTCAGCCTACGCTCCGGAATACCCGAGCCGAGAACCCGCGATGCGGGTGGGCGCGCCGCTCTGACGTCCAGGTCAATCGCAGCGCTGAACGTTATATCGTTAGGTATCGTCGAGCTCTGGTACGGCGCTGAGGAGGTCATCATGAGTGGTTCATTTATGGGAGACGGATTTCCGGGACGCAAGGGCGGACCGGGCGAAGGGTGGGCCGGCAACGCCATCTGGGAAGCGATGGAGCAGTTGCGCGGCCAGTTCGAACAGAAGGTCGGCACGAGGGTCGGACGCGGAGACGTCCGTGCCGCGGTGCTCGCGCTCCTTCTGGAGCAGCCGATGCACGGCTACCAGATCATCCACGAGATCGAGGAGCGCAGCAAGGGCGCGTGGAAGCCGAGCCCCGGCTCCGTGTATCCGGCGCTCCAGCTCCTCGCAGACGAGGGTTTCATCACGGCCGAAGAAGCCAACGGGCGCAAGACCTATGCGCTCACCGACGAGGGCCGCGCGGTAGCGGATGCCGCTGCCGACACCTCCGCCCCGTGGGAGGCCCCGAGTGCCCGCGACAGCGGCCGGGCGACCGCACTGCCGAAGGCGGGAATCGGCCTGGCCCAGGCGGCCGCGCAGGTCGGGCGCTCCGGCAGTCCGGAGCAAGTGGACAAAGCGGTCGCCGTCCTCGACGAGGCACGTCGCCAGTTGTACACCATCCTCGCCCAGGACTGAGCGGGTGCCCGAAGAACGCCGGCGTCCAGAAAATCAGATGACCGACGATCGGGTCATGCGCGCCCGCTACCGCAGGATCCTGCGCTTTGCCGCTCGTTACCTGGCCCAGACGTGGTGGTACGAACTGTTCCTCCCGCGGATCGGGCTCGCGCGGCTCTCGGCGCGCAATCGTTCCGCACGGCTCCAGCACATCGCGAAACGCTTCCACGTGCTCGCGGTCGACCTGGGCGGCCTCATGATCAAGGTCGGCCAGTTCATGTCGTCCAGGCTCGACGTGCTGCCGCCCGAGATCACCAAGGAACTCGAGGGACTGCAGGACGAGGTCCCTGCCGTACCGTTCCCGGCCATCCGGGCCCTCGCCGAGGCCGAATTGGGTGTGACACTCGAGCGCGCGTTCTCGTTCGTCGATCCGACTCCGCTCGCAGCGGCATCCCTCGGCCAGGTTCACCGTGCGCGGCTCTCGGAAATGGATGCTGCCGAGACGGGTCTGCTCGACGTCGTCGTGAAGATTCAGCGTCCGGGTATCGGCGAGATCGTCGACGTGGACCTCCGGGCCCTGCGCCGCGTCGCCGGCTGGCTCAGCCACATTCGCCTCGTCTCGGATCGGGTCGACATGCCCGTCCTCGTCGAGGAGTTCGCGGTGACCAGCCTCGAGGAGATCGACTACCTGCACGAAGCCGCGAGCGCGGAACGATTCGCGGGGGACTTCGCGGACGACGCCCGCGTCAGCGTGCCCGAACTCGTCTGGGAACGCACCACGCGGCGCGTGCTGACCCTGCAGGACGTCACCGCCATCAAGGTCAACGACGTCGATGGGCTCAGGGCGGCGGGCATCGATCCGGCCGAAGTCGCCAATGAGTTCGCGGCGGTCATGTTCGACCAGCTCTTCGTCAACGGTTACTTCCACGCCGACCCCCACCCGGGCAACATCTTCGTCACCCCGCTGGCGAGCGAGGATTCCGCCACAACAGCGGATGCCCCCGGCCGGGCCTGGAAATTCACGTTCATTGACTTCGGCATGATGGGCGAAGTACCCGATGCCCTGCGCCGGGGTCTCCGGAACCTGCTCATCGCCGCCGCGTCCCGCAACGGCAAGGGCATGGTGGACGGCATCCGCGAGGTGGGAGTCCTCCTGCCGTCCGCGGACACCGCGGAACTCGAACGGGCGCTGACGGCCCTGTTCGCCCGTTTCGGGGGAATGGGTTTCGCAGAACTGCAGGAAGTCGATCCTCGTGAGTTCCGCGCTTTCGCGAACGAATTCGGCGATGTGGTGCGCACGCTGCCGGTCCAGCTGCCGGAGAACTTCCTGCTCATCGTGCGCGCGATGTCGTTGACCAGCGGCATGTGCAGTTCGCTCGACCCGGCCTTCAATATCTGGAACGCGGTCGAGCCGTACTCGGCCCAGCTGATCCGGGCAGAGGGCGGGAACCTGGTCCAGGATCTCGTGAAGCGCACCGTGTCGGCGGCCGGCATCATCGGGCGGCTGCCCCAGCGGCTCGACACCCTGATCACGCGGGTCGAAGAAGGCAATCTCACGGTGCAGACGCCTCGGATCGAGCGCCGCCTCGGCAGCCTCGAGCGAACCGGGCGACGGATCATCTCTGCGGTGCTCTTCACCGCCCTGCTGATCGGCGGCATCCTGCTCCGTGCGGACGATGCCGTCTTCGGAACGGTGCTCATGGCCGTGTCCGTGCTTCCGCTGCTGCACGCCACACTCGCCGGCGCCGTCGCCCGCCGAGGCCCCCTGCCCTAAGGAGCTGTGGAAGTCCCGGCCGATATCATCGCCCGGCGCCGAGGTGGCGCTGGGCGTCGGCGTACGCGGACGACCACACCAGTTCGTGATCCGCGGGAGACGACGCTCCGCAGGCGAGTGACTCCTCGGCGATCAGCAGCGTCGAGGCGAGCCCCGCCAGATAACGGGACTCGGCGGAGAGCCGCGTGTCGGGGGTGAGGCTCGAGCTCACGACCGTCAGCTCGAGGACGCCTCGACGAATCGATCCGGCCGCGCGGGCGACGGCGACCGTGCTCGCGACGTAAAACCCGATGCAGGCCGTGATCACCAGGAGTCTCGGTGCACCCGCCTCAACGAGCGTCGCGAACACTCCGAACACGGCCACCAGGCCGAGCACCATCCAGCCGCGCCACACCCGAACCCGCCGGCGCTGCCGCGCGGAGATCCCCGCTGGATACAACACGAGCCGCTGACTCGTACTGCCGTAACGACCGGCCGACACCGTGTAGCCACCCCACCGGCAGCGTCCGTCGAGGAGCGGCGAGAGCCACCGACTGAGCGTGAGTTCCGAGGGGTCCGTTCGAGCGCTGTTCACCCATCCAGCGTCATCCCGTGGCGACGCGAGCCACTCCGTCCTTACGGAATCCATGCGGCGAAACGGTGTTTACCTACGGATTCACTACGCCGGAAGTACGGCGATCTGCGCTCGAGGTGCGCAGGATGTGCCAACATGAGGGATTCTCACGAACCTGTAAATCTCGTGTGGATCTACCCGGTGACTGCCGGAATTTCGGGATGTGAACCACAATTGAACCCAGTTTTGTTCCAAGACGCATCGCAGCACCGTCATCACCTTCGGTCGCACGATGAGGAAAGTTCCGCTCGTCTGATCTCACCCTGGAGGAAGGACCATGACCTCAGTTCCGGCCCACCGGCGCACCCGCGGACCGGCTGCGCCCCACCACAGAGTGAACGCCTCCCGCGTCTCCCGGAGCGCGTGGACCGCCCTGAACTGGCTCACATCCCTGGCCGTCGTTGTCGTGATGACCGCGTCAGCGGCGGCAATGGTCGCAGCAGCTCCGGAGGTTTCACCGGCCGCGCCTGCGATCGTGCCGGACAGCCAGCCGTGACGGGTCATCGACAATCGCAGCGGCCACTCATTTCGGCCGCGCTCATCAAGGCCCTGATCGTGATCGGCGCCGTCCTGTCGGCGGCACTCGCCTTCATCGACCTCCGACCGCCCCTCCAGTTCGGCTCGGCCATCCTCGCTCACACCGCGGGATTCCTGGCCGGATATGTCGTGACAGTGATGGTCGTGCTGATGTCGCGCGCGCCGTTTCTCGAACGCTCGATCGGCGCGGACCGGCTCGCTCGCTGGCACGGCGTCGGCGGTCGCGTCTTTATCGTCGTCCTGGCGATTCATGCGGTCGCAGCCGTGCATTCCTGGATGCTCAGTCACTGGGCGGATGCCTTCACGGCGACCCTCGCCGTCCTGGGCATGCCCGGGCTGGTGGCGGCGACCATCGGGACGGTCCTGTTCGGCGTGATCGCGGTCATGTCAGTCCGGGCAGCCCGCCGCTCGGTCTCCTACGAGACGTGGCACGGCATCCACCTGCTCAGCTATCTCGCCCTGGCGCTGTCGTTCGCGCATGAACTGGCCGGTCCCGACCTTGCAGGCAGGCCCGGGTTCCAGATCGCCTGGACCCTGCTGTTCGTGTTCGCCCTGGGGCTTGTGCTGCGCTATCGCGTTCTCAAGCCGCTCGAGCACGCCTGGCGCCACCGGCTGCGGATCGAACGTCTGGTGCCCGAAGCGAACGGCGTCGTGAGCGTCATTCTGCGCGGGCGGCATATCGACGAGCTGCGCGTCGAAGCCGGCCAGTTCTTCCGCTGGCGATTTCTGGCGCCGGGGGTCTGGCGTTCCGCGCACCCCTTCTCCCTGTCTGCGCCTCCCGGCGATGACCTGCTTCGGATCACTGTGAAGGCTCTCGGGAACGGCAGCCATTCGCTTCACTCCCTCCGTCCGGGCACGCGCGTGCTCGCCGAGGGGCCGTACGGGGCCATGACGCAACGCAAACGCACGCGTGAATCCGTTCTGCTCATCGCCGGCGGCGTGGGAATCACTCCCATGCGCGCCCTCTTCGAAGAGCTCGAGGTCGGTGACGGCTCGCTGACCCTCCTCTACCGGGCCTCACGGGCGGATGACGTGATCTTCCGCGACGAACTCGAGGAAATCGCCCGGTTGCGCGGTGCCTCGATCGTGTGGATGATCGGGCCTTCGTCCGATCCCCGGAACGACATGACCGGCGCGAACCTGACCCGGCTCGTGCCCGACGTGGCTGCTCGTGACGTCTACGTGTGCGCGTCGCGCGGCCTGTCCCGGGCCGTCCGCTCGGCACTGAAGGACGCCGGGCATCCGCCTGCCCGCCTGCACGAGGAGGTCTTCGCCTTCTGATAGCCGCGACGACTAGTGTGCGCCCGGGAATGACGAAAGGCCCCCGATTTCTCGGGGGCCTTTCTTGTCCGACCGGGTTGTGCATTTCTGCAATCAACCCACTGTGGGTTGATTGCCTTTCTCGAGAAGAGCCTTGTATCCCTGACGTTCCCGCGTCGCTTTCAGCCCGCATCTGCGCGGATCCTCCGCCGTCCCCTCGAAAATCCTCTACTTTTGAATTCCGTCAACTTCGCACTCGACATGCCATCTGTCGCGATTCCGATTTCACCATTTCGAGGGCCGGTTGACGATGATCATCACGACAGCGAGCAAGACGACGGCAGCCCCGAGCACAAGCGTCCAGTCCGCTCCGGGCCCTTGGAAGCCGCGAATCCTGCTCAGGAGGGATGACATGAATACCGCGAGGACAACACCGCCGACTGCGATGGACCGCTGAAACAGTTGCTTCCTCGACACGCTTGACCTCTTCTTCCCCTCAAATACTCGTCAGCTGTGCCCGGAGAATGCAATCACCGCTGCCGCTACGAGGAAGCTGAGCCCAATTGCCGAAAGCACTTGAACGCCAATGCGCCTTTTTGCGTATTTTTCCCCTTTGACGCGAGGGTGACGGACCGCATAGACAATTGTTGGCACGCCCATGAGAACCCCGACAATTGTCAAGAAGACTACAAGCCTCATCATCTATCCAATCAGCAAATAGTGGCCGCTTTGATGCCCCAGACTTGACCGAGAGCTGCTGCGGCCCCTTGATCACACCAAGTACCGCACCCGAGGCAGCCCGACAATAGTGCCCGCCACGCCGACAGCAGCGTATCCGATGACAAGTGAAATGGCACCGGCACCAGGACTTGAATTTGTAAAAGTGCGGCACGCAACGCCCCCCCCCCCCGGCCAGCTCGGCAGGGAGTGCTGATACTCGGGTGATGAGAACTTCCGACTCCGGCGGGCCACAGTATGGCGCCCAAGTGGCTTCGGTCATTCATTGATCACCCGACGTCAGCACCTCTTGCCGAGGTGGCCCCCCGGGTGGGGTCCTCCCCGCTGATCGGGTTGCAGCCCGCGTACGCGTACCTGTTGGCTTCCTGCCCACTAGGGTCGGTTTGGGTCAATCGGCCAATTGCCGGGTTGTAGTAACGGGCGCCGAACTAGGTGTATCCGGTGCTGACGTTGCTGACGTCCTTACAGGCGCTAACGCAACAATTTATCCTGTTACTACCAGCGCAACGAGTGCGATGAGTGCAACCGACGCCGAGATGTACAGCCACCGCCTGACCAATCGTAATGAGCGACTAGAGCCGTCCTTGGCGCGAGGGAGCCTCGAAAAATGAACGAATGCCGCTGCCACGACTGAGATGACCGCCGACGCGAACAACACTGCGAATATTGAATGCATCAGGAGTCCTTTCTACCGTCACGTTGTGCCGTTCCCTCAATCAGGTTCCATCCTCTCGTGGACCTTACGATAGGCATAGCGCGGCGATCAAAGCGCCAGGGATCCCGGCGGTGCCGGCGGTATATTAAAGGAGATCCCTCCGTCTTTGGTCATGCTCCCGCCCCATCCCGAGTCGCCCGATCCGTACCCGAGCATCTAAGCAACCGCATGACTGCCCTCGTCTGGAACCCTGCTCTGAGGGGCTAGGCAATGGATCTGTCCTTGCCCTCCGAGTGAAAACGCGACGCCGAAGCGCAGCGACTTGGTATTGACGAGAGCGTTTGGCACTCACATTTATGCCATCCGTCGGGAGTCCGATGTCACCATTTCGACGGTCGGCTTACGATGATCATCACGATAGCGAGTATCAACACCACAGCCCCAAAAACGACTGTTCCGTCCGCCCAGGGCGGCTGTGACCTGCGTATGGCGCTCAGGAGGAATGAAATGAAGACTGACAACGCCACAACTCCTGCTGCGATGGAGTAGTAAAAGAGCTGCTTTCGAGACATGCCTTGTCTTCTCCCCGCTCCTATTCGCATGGGTTGCTGATCAATTGTGCGGGGAACGCAGTAGCAAAACTTCGACGATCCCTCTATCGACGATTCCTGCTGCTGCGGCGACCAGAGGGATTCTGCCAAACGTTCGCCGCGGCCGCGTTAGCTCGCGATAGCCCTGTGGGATCCTTCCCGCTCATCGGGCTGCACCCCGCGTACGCATAACGGCTGCCACAACGGAGGTGACCGCTGACGCGAGCATCGATGAAGAATTGGATGCATCACGAGTGCTCTCGAGCATCACGCTGCGCCGTTCCCTCGATCAGGCTCCCTTCGCTCAATGACGCTACGAGCCATCGCCGCCGGGCGGGCTGTCTTGTTCGTCGTCCTCATTGCGCTCGTGCCGTAACCGCGATTTGTCGAATACAGGGTCGGATCGATACCATAACAGCCCGCCGGCAACGAACGCACCCAGACCGACTAATCTTGCTGACCAGGAACCAAATGCCGTGTACGATCCTGGGACCAGAATCGAAAGAATCAAGGCAATCAGAGCTACAGTCCAGAGCCCAACCGCCACTCGTCGCATACGAATTGTCCGGCGGGGCCTCACGTCCTTGTCTGGGCTTGACATGGTCTGCTCCTTGAGTCGTCCTTGCGTCTTGGGTATGGGCGGGCCACGTTCACGGGAATAACGCTTTGGCGGTAGCATCGCCAATTATGGTCCCGCCCGCCAATCCGGCCAAGGCAACTCCGATGCATGTGACTACCCCCAAGCAGAGCGGCGCAAGAGCTAGACCGATCACGGTCGTTGCGATTAGATCCGCCGCAGCCGCGACGGTTTGAGAGGCAATATCCCGCCAGTTAAGTGAGAGACCTGAGGGGTCTGCAAAACTGATGGGGTTGCATCCCGCGTACGCGTAACGGTTGGCTTCTTGCCCGCTCGGGTCGACCTGCGTGAATCGGCCAATGGCCGGGTTGTAGTAGCGTGCGCCGAACTTGGTGTATCCGGTGCTGACGTCCTTGTATCCGCCAGCGTACTGCCACGGATTGTTCGCGGCCTGCGCACCCGACGAGGTCACATTTCCCCAGGAGTCGTATGCGTAGGTGGCCACTTTCGTTTGCGCGCTGTCCGTAAGCAGAATGGTCGACCCGAGGATGTCGGTCGTGTAGTAGAAGCTTCCGACGCTGGTCCGCATACTCACGAGCGACCCATTGGGGTCGCGGATGAACGAGGTGGTCACGCCAGCAACTGTCTGACGAGTGACCCCGAGGGACCCGTTGACGAAGCTTGTTGACCCGGCCGTGAGTCGCTCGTCGTTGCCGAGGCCCGTGTACCCGAACGCTGTCGTGGCTCCCGTTCGGGTGGTCGAGGTGAGCTGGTCGAACTTGTTGTAGGTGCTCGTGTCGGGCCCGGCGGCAGTTGTGTTGCCGTTCGCGTCGTAGGCGTAGGCCGTCGCGCCGGTGGGTGTCGTTGCGCACGTGCCCACAGTGGCGGCTGTCCAACAGAGCTGGTCGGCGCCGTTGAAAGCGGCGTAGACCGTTGCCGCCCCGGTCTTGACTGCGGAGGTCCGGTTGCTGTTGGCGTCATAGCCCCAGGTCTCCGTGGTGGGACCGGCGACAGTGGACGTGAGCCGGTTCATCGCGTCGTAGCTGTAGGTGCTTACGGCGCCGGTCTCGGTGGTCGTGGTCTTTATCAGGCCCCCGTTCTTGGTCCCATTGGTCGTGTACGTGTAGGCCCGGCTGGCCAGCACGGTTCCTGCGGTGTCGGTGGCGGTGATGCTCGTCGTTCGGGAAGCGCCATCGTAGACGCTCGCGTTTTTCACCCCGCTGGGGTACTTCACCGCGGTGCGGCGGCTTGCCGTGTCGTATTCAAAGCCGGTGCACTTGGTTGCGTTCGGGAAGGACGGGGTCGCCGGGCACGAACCGCCGGGCTCGGCGAGGAAGGTCACCCGGTTCATGCCGTCGTATCTATAGGTCACGGTGCCTGTAGCATCCACGTACGTCAGGACGTTTGACGCGCCGTCGTACGTTGCGCTGGTCGTGGTTCCGGCGCCGGTTTTCGATGTGGCGCGGTTGAGCTTGTCGAAGCTGTAGGTCGTGATTCCCGTGTCGTCCTCACGTTGGCTGAGGTTTCCAGCCTGGTCGTAGGTGTAGGTGACGCACAGGGAGGCGCAATTCACTCCGTGGTCAATCTGGATCAGCCGGTCGTCGTCGTCATAGTCGTAGTGGGTCGTCTGGCCTTTGCCGTCGACGCTGATGACTAGGCGGGACGCATCATCGTAGGTGTTGGTGATGACGCCCAGGGGCGCAGGGCGGGTGATCGTCGACGGGTTGCCCTTCGCGTCGTAGGCGAACGTGGTGACGTTGCCTTTGCCGTCGGTGGATGTGCAGGTTTCGCCTTTTTTGGCGCCGCAATTCGTTCCGGCGAGGTCACCTTGGTAGGCGACGACAGGCGTCCCGCCGAGTCCGCCGGGAGCTTGGGTCTGGTGTCGCCTGTTCGTGTTGCTGTCGTAGGTGTTGGTGGTGACGTTGCCCTCGCTGCTGGTCGTGGAGCTGGGCTGGTAGTTGGAGAGCGGGTTGCCGGTATTGGCCGGATAGGCAAACGAGATCTCGCCACCGGTTCCTCCCGTGCCCGCCGAGGAGGTCACCTTGGTCAGAGAGTTCGCAGTGTTGTATGTGTAGGTCCCACCGTTGCCGCCCGCGGCGGAAAAGCTCGTTTGGTTGTCGTGCGCGTCCGCAGACAGCTGCGTGGAGGTTCCCTCCGGGCCTCGAATTTGAATCACCTGGTTCGAAGCGAGGGGATTCAAGCGGTAGGTGGTGATTTTGCCGTTCGGGTCCGAGATCTGAGCGAACGACCCTTCCACGGGCACTGTGTAGTACCCGTACTGCCAGATGCTCTGTTCGGGGGCACCGGCGGCGTAGGTGGATTGAACGAGCTGCTTGGTCGTCGTGTCGTACGCGAGTGTCGTCACGGTGCCGCGGGAATCAGTCACCGTGGTGATCCTCTTGCTGGGCGCCCCGTATCCGAAGTCCAAGGTCGCACCCGTTGCGTCGGTGATCGTGGACATCGCGCCACTCGGACCGCCGTAGGCAATCGAAATCGTGCGGCTCAGCGCATCGTCGGTGATTCGAGACGGCTGCCCGGGATTCGCCGGGTCCTCGTAGAAGAACTTCACCGGGCGCCCGCCAACCGTGTCGTCGATTTGAGCGAGCAAACCGGAAGCGTTGTAGGTATACGTGATCCGGTTCGGAGCCGTCGCGTTCTGGTCGTTGGCGTACTTGAGGGCGAACTTCGACCCGTCGTACACATAGTCGTTCGTGAAACCGGTGTCGTTGAATCGGATAGTGACAGTCGTCGTCGTGAACGTCGTAATGGTCGCATTCAGCCCGGGAGGCATTGTCCACTGCCCCGTCCCAGCCGGCACGAAAGCGTATGTGCCGCCGTCCGGCGCGGTGTAGGTGACGGTATTGTCAGCAGCTACGGTGAGGGCGGTCTCTGCCCCGCCGACCGAAAGTGTAGGGCGCGCATCGTTTAGAGAGTTGTACCGCCAACCGACGGTGAGATCCCGGCCGACCCCGTGCACGTTGAGCAGCTGCCCGGTCAGCACCATGTTCCCGTTGGTTGGGTTCCAGCCCAAGGCGCTGAAGTCAGTCAGGTGCCGGGACACCATCATCGACACGTCCCGATTGCCCGACTTGGAGCCGTCGGGACCTGAGGCGGGCGGCAAGGTCATCGGGACCAGAAACTGCTTCGCGGTTGAAGACACGTTGCGCACCGCCGGAACGCGAACATGAGACGCCGACGCCCGCACGTGCGCGGTGGCGACCACCGGCTCGGCTTGTGCCCGAGTCGCTGGAACGCTGACCACCGCCGCGACCATCGATACCAGGACAAGACTCGACAAGAACACCCTCGAAACAGCCACGATGAGCCCCCCAAATGTTCCGTGTTCACCGTAGAACACGAATCGACCGTGCACGTACCGTGCGGCACGCCTCGACCGTAAGACGGACTGACAATCTCCGCTCACCCCAGTTCGGGGGCAATTATATGGCTCTCATCAGGGGTAAAACTGAGGATTGCTCTACTCAACCCGATGGCTCGCTGGTTTCAACTCGCAAATGCTCCAATTTCCTGAACGCGAGGTCGAGTCGCTCCGCACCTCCCCACGCCAAATCTCTACTCCCCGAGCACCCTGTCGACAAGCTTCCCCAGCCGCACGACAGCTTCAAACCCCTTGCGGCTCACCATGAACCCAATGAGCCCGTCCTTGTCGAGTCGGCCTACCGCACGGAGCTGACGAAGGTCGTGGAGCGCATCGCGCTTGCCGGCTGCGTCGGCCCACCCGTTGTTTCGGTTCCAGAGGATCCGGTCATACAGCTTTACCTCCGCCTCGCCGAGCTGAGCGGGTACCTCGCGCGTGGCCACGTTGAACGCCCCGCTCGCAGCTGCCCAGCCGTGAAGAGGCACGGTGGGGAACTCGACGACGACGACTTTGCTGGCGCTGTCGCTGGGAAGCGCTCGAGAGAGAAGTTTGAGGCTGGGGTGAAGCAGGACTACAACGCGCGCCTGGTTTCGGAGGCGCCCGGACGATTTCTCTGTGACGAAGTCCACGCCCTTGAGCAGGTCCGGGATTTGGTTCTTCACCGTGACGGCCACTTGAAGCGGGAGGCGTGCGTCTCGTGCAACGAGCCGACCGAATTCGGCGCCCGGGATGAAATTGTCGATCTCGTCCGTCCAGGGAACATAGAACAGCTTGTGGGCACGCGTGTCGACCTGTGTGGAATCCCGTGGAGTCATATTTCTGAGGCTATCCGGCAGCACCGACAGCGCCGTCGCGTGCGGCACGTGGTCCTGCTGCCAGGAGCACCTGTGGATAATTTAGGCCGAAGGGCTATCGCGTACATTCGCGCACGTCAGACACACGAGGAGTGCCTCGTGGTCGTGCATGGGCACGAACCAGTGACCACACACCGCCCGCACCGCGCTTCCCTCGAGTGACGCTTCGGTTAGTCCTGTGACCGGCGTGTAGTGAGCGATGGTCCCCATTCTCACTACACCGGGAAGATCTCCCGCAGCCAGGCGTCCCTCACTCCTGGTCTGGCGAGCACGTGCACTCGTCGTCTGGTCTACAAGCACTCGATAGGATATGGCCTCACCGGCGAGGGGAGCCGCTGTCCATTCAAGCGTTTCAGGCTGCACGGACGCGAGAATCGTCCGGGTCGCAACGCTATTCAGGTGCGCGTATTTTCTTTCCATGGGAGCAATCGTCAGAATTGCCTCGGTTAATTGTTCGCCCGCCTCTTCGAGGGTCTCGATGGAAATGGACAGTTCCATGAGGACATCCAGCTCTGCTGCTGGTCGGAGGATTTTCAACGGACCGGCATTGGACGTATCCAGGGCATTCGCCAGCAGAATAAGCACGGAGAGGTGAAGTTGCATTTTCCAAGCGTCGAGCTGTGCAACCTTGCAGTCGACCACTTCCAAAGCCCGGTCTTCAGCCTGGGGAAGAAACGCATCGGAATTGCCAGCGCATTCATCTGCGAACCACGAGTAGAAATCTTCAGGCGAACCCGCTCTGTGATATCCCGCAGCCCCAAACCATACGGTTTGGGACCCATCCTCAATCAAAACAGTTGCCGCTCCCCGCCAACGGGACGAAAAGGTCTGCTTCCACCATGCCCGGTCGGACACCGCACTGATGGCTTCGCGGAGCGTGCTCGCGTCATCCGCACCAGAGAACTGGTCGTCAAACGCATGAATGATGGGATGCCTCAGTCGCGATATTGGAGGTAGTCGCCGAAGCATGTCTCCAATTTCGGAATCCTTGGCTTTGCCGGCTATTCGCCGTGCAACGACTCGGCGGAGCTCCACCGCATTCCTCAGGTCGGCCGGATCAATCCAGTCCTGCTTCAGGTCGTCACATATACATCGGAGGGTAACGCGTCGGGCTCTGCTCACTAGCCCAGCCTACGAGACCCCCAGCACAAAAAAGCTAGGACATCTCGTCGAGTGCGGCGTCCTCGGAGGCACTTCCCCCAGCGAAGGCCAGCGCCGTCTGGCTTTGCGCGTGGAACATCCGGCTTTGATAGGCAACTAGATCTCTACCAAGAATCCTCTTATCTCGCACCCCCACGACGAAAAAAGAAAGCGCGCCCGAATCGAGAACTTTGTATAGATGAGTTCGACTTAGCCCGAGAAAACGGGCAGCTTCGGATGGCGTGACCGAAGAACCCTCAGCGAGGACGAGGACATTTTCTCCTCTGCGCAATTCAGCGGCCATGGAATCGAGCGCACTCTTTAGCGTTCCGGAAGGAAGCTGATCTCGGGTGCTTTCGAGAGTTCTTAGCTGGTCGGCGGAAACGTCGGATACGGAGACCGTTGTCATTGTCGGATGCTCATTCCGGAAAGTGAATTTTGGATAGTTAGTTTTATATGGGCTAAGGACTAGAGCCTCGGCGGCGCAACGTGGTTGAAGAATTATCAACAAGATTTTCGGTGACGCATGTCACAAGTGTCACAGGTGCCACAACTGTTGTCAACTCGTCGACGCAGCGGTGAGGCCCACCACAAGTTCGTGAAAGACGCCCGACCTTCTCCAGAACTTGGGTAACCTCTCAAGACTGTGCCCCGTCGCTGCCAGCGGAGTGGCATTAACCGCGTATCCATTGGCGAGAAGGTAGGCATGTTAGCAATTGGGGCGTGCGAACGAGCTCTGCATGGCGTTGGTTCCAGCTATCACCTTGACCGTTGGCGTCTTTGGCAATCTCTACACAGAGTCGCTGAGAGATTCGCGACTCCGCAGACGCGAGGAAGTCGCTCGAGTCGATGGGCGCAAACGGATATTTGCCGACAGGCGAGACTCCATCGAGCTCTACTGGACGCTCCGTGTCGCCCGTGGCCGCTAGGTTCTGGATATGGGACCAAGTGAGTGGATTGCACTAGCTGCCGCATTTCTCGGCGGCACGGCGTTGGTGCTGGGCGAATATCGGGCCCGGCAAGCCCGGCTTGCCGCCAGCGAACGAAACATTATCGACTGGGAGTTCAGTTGGCCCGAACGAGATGTGCTGGAGCTGCGCAACGGCGGACCGGATGGAGCGCACGATGTGCTCATAAAGCTCACGTCGGACTACGTGCACGTGGAAGGCCAACGGTCCGAAATGCTCAGAGGTGACGTCTTAGCTCTCTCGGTTCCCCATTTGGCGTCAACGTGGGATTCAGCGGCTCAGAGACGGGAAGTCCCCGGTGAGTACCCGGTAGTGACGAGAGTCTCCTTTGGTGCACGGATTACCTGGACATCACCTCGCGGCCGACAGCAAGAGACCGCGGTCACCTCGTCCGTGTCAGCGCCTGAAGGCGGGACCGCCTAGTGCGGGCTTCATGGGGTCGGCTCGCCGGGCCCGAACCTACGAGTTGGCCTCGGGTCATCGGGCTGGCTTTAATCGCCTCTGGGCTCCTACTCTCCGCCTCCATGCTCTTGCCAGGAATTGACCCGTTTCTTCGAGCGGCGGGCGCAACGGCGTCAGGCCTTCTCATAGGAGGCGGCCTTCAACTGGCTCCGTCGCTTTTCACCCGCAGGGCTGGGCCTGCCCAGCCAAGAAAAGCCTGGCTTTACATAGCGACTGCCGCCGTTCTCGCGTCAGGTTTTGGCGTCCTCACATGGCTCCGACTATCGACGGATGACTGGGCCCCCGCAGGCTTCCTACTGCTGGGGCTTGCCGTATGCGCGCTCGGCGCTGGTCTTGGCCATCTGTATCCTGGCCCAGACAAACACCCGGCAGTTTTCCTACTGCCTGTGGGATTCAATGGCCTTCTCTTGTTCGAAGCTGGACTTCACTCGACCGCGGGCGATTCTCTTGCCGTGACGGTGATGGTCTTTGTCCCCGCCTTAATTGTTTCAATTGTCCTTACGATCTGGGCATTTCGAATTCGCGGAGCTACAGCTGCCGAATATGCCAAGGCGACCGAGGTCGCTCGTGGTGCCCTTTGGGGGTGGCTGCTCCTTTTGATTGCGAGCGCCTTTTCGTCCGCGGTCGGGATCCAACTTGACGGCAAAGACTCCCTCGACCCGCTCCGCTTCCTGCTGCCCTTAGTCACGTTTGGCTCGGTCATTGCCGCCGTAACTAGTGGGTTCTCGAGGTATGTCGAGGTTCGTGCTGCACTGGAGTTGGAAAAGTCCCATAGCTGAATTTCAAGGTCCGGAAACCGGACTGACAATTCGGATACGAATTACTTAGTCGACACCTCCTTCGCTGACCTCAGCATGCTGTGTTTTTGCTGGCGCGCTGCAATAGTCATGGGATGGCAATATCCCTTAGTAGCGACTCCGCGACCCGCGGTCTTCTCTTCATCAGAATCCTGAACGACGAAGGGATTTTTCCGTCGCTGATCCAAGTGGATTCTTTTTCGGCAGCCAGCCCGCCTAGCTCCTTCGGTGCACGGACAAGCTCCCTGCCTTTTGCAATAGCTAGGGCGTCTGGCGCGGTGAGTGGGTATCTTCAGGATTCTCATCTTGCTGAGCCTCATGGCCCCGGCTTACAGCTCACCGAAGCTGGGCGAGCGTTCGCTGATTGGTTGGACGGCCACTCAGCTGACAGCGACAGGGAAAAGCCGATTGAAGTTGTTGGTCGCCTCGACTCTCCGTTTACGTATGCAAAATTGCTCGCCGAGATTGACCGTCGCGAAAACGCGATGATCGTGGATCCCTATCTCCCCTCGACCGAAGTCGTATCCCTTGTACAGCTTTCCAATGTGACTCGCTTTCTAACACGAGACGTCAAGGCCGCGGGCCAGGCAAAGGAGCCGCGAAGAAGGCATCTGGCCTATGCCCTCGGTGCACGAAATGGCGTTGAATTGAGATTCGCGGCCACCGGACTATTGCACGACCGTCTTGTGATTCCATCGCGCGGTCAGGGTCTGACAATCGGGACGTCGCTCGGCGGAGGGCAGATGACCGTGATGACGAATCTCTCAGAACAAACAACGAAAGTGTTGCGGGATCATTACGAAACCGTGTGGTCGACCGCGACGCCACTCCGGCCGGTGAGTCGCTCTGCCGGGACGGAGGACTTGCCCTGACCGTTCGATGGGCCCGTCACCACTCCACGGTCGCCTCGTCCCTCGCCTTCTCGACGAGCTCGTCAGCTTCGTTCAAGTGCCCCACAGGCCTATCTCCGCCGAAGTAGCCGGAGGGAGAACACAGCCAGATGATGAGCTCGTTCTGCGTCCAGCGCACCTCATGGGCGAGCACGACGAGTGCCCGAACGACGGGCGCTACGTGTCCCGATTCGAATTGGAAGCCTGGATACGCGTACGCACGTCCTCGCTCGATGGCGAGGAGCTGTCCATCCGCTCTCATCCGAGAGACCACGTCGACATCGGTCTTCGGCAGATTCAGGGCCTTCAACACTTCCTCAGGGTTGAGCAGCCCCCAGGTCGCCTCTATTTCGCGCCAGACCGTCTCAATCCTCATGGCCGGCACCTGACTGCTCGACGCGCTCAATCCGGCGGATCTGGCTGGTGACATGCCAGTAGAAGTCAGTCATCTCGTCGTCGGACATCATCGTCCACCGTCCGGACTCCCCGACGCGGCATTCCTCGAGGGTGCGGAGCGGCCGCGTCACGTCGTTGAAGGTGGCCGGCCGACCTGGGCCAGGAATGCGCGTGACCGTCTTAGCGTCCAGGTCGAGGATGTGCGAGCTGCCCTGCGTGACGACGCGCCAGACGCCGCCCTCGTCACCCACCAGGGCGGTGACCTCCTGCGGTTCATGGTCCATGTTCGCCGACCCTCCCTGTCGACCAGTTCGCTTGGCCGACACACTCTGGACTCAGGTATGTTCGATGCATATACTAATCTGCAAATGATGCTTTTGGGGTTACGGTGACAAGTTCCGACTACGAACCGAATCTGGACTTGGCAGTCTGGATCGAAGTGAAGCAATTCGTCCTCGACGCCGTCGCGGATTCGGCCGACGGCACCCCATACACGGTGGCCGAGTTGAAGGTCGCGGCATCACGCCTCGCTGCCTGGACCTGGCAGACGGCAGGGCTGCCGCTGGAACGTGGTGCCGTCTTCCGTCGGGACGTGGTCGCCCGGTTCATCGCCGTCGGCTGTCCCAAATTGAAGCCCGCGTCCCGGGGCAACCTCCGGAGCCAGCTTCTGCGGATGTCCGAGGTACTGCTCGACCCGCGCGAGGTACCCCGGCGACTCGCCGCGCTCGAGCCGTCAGAGCCGGCAGCCCCGTACTCGAGCGCGGAGCTGATCTCGCTTCGCAGTTGGGCCTCCACGCAGTCGACTCCGGCACGGCGCGCGAACGCCTGGATTCTGCTGGCCACCGGTGCCGGCGCGGGACTGGCCGCATCCGAAATCGGCCAACTCCGCGTGCGCGACATCGCGGTTGACGAGGGCGGCGTGCTCCTGCAAATCAACGGTGAGGGACCGCGTGCTGTGCCCGTTCTGCGCGACTGGGAGCAGGTCTTGGTTGACCGGACCCGTGCCCTCGGACCAGAAAGGTTCGTCTTCCGAGAGAACCACGGCGCGTACTACCCGAACCTCATCGCCAACTTCATCGACCGCAGCCAAGTCGTCGGCGTCAAACCCCAGTCGCAACGGCTACGCGCAACCTGGATAGTCCGACATCTGGAAGCGGCCACACCGGTCGTCCCGCTGATGCGCGCCGCCGGCATCGAGTCCCTGGAGGCGCTCACCCGATACGTCCGATTCGTACGCGAGCGTGACGGGGACGAGGTTAGGGCAAGGCTGAGGGACGCGTGAGGCTACAGTGCACGCATATCCGGGCATGCACGTATGCACAAATAAGCTTGCATTGGGCTGAGTAGCCGGCGAAACCGGCACGGAGAGAGACAACACATGTACACGGTGACCGTCAAGCGATTCCGGGACCTCGGTGCGGTCATCAAGGCGGTCCGCGCATCCCGTGGCATCCGCCAGGAGGACCTGGCCCACAAGCTCGCATTCTCCCGCAACTACCTCCAAGGGCTCGAGAACGGCAAACCCAACTTCTACGTCACCCGGCTATTTCGCACCATGAACACCCTCGGCATCACCATCAGCGTCTCCTACAGCCTCGGCGACAATGCTGAGCGCCAAGACTGAGACACGGGCAACGCCCAATTGCGGAACGCTGCCGATGGTCTCCGAGCCGCCTTTCGCACACGGCGGTGAGGAGTTCGTCGCCTCACGCTTTCTCGATAAACTCGCGAATCCGTGCAACGTCGTCCACGGTGAGTCCTCTTTCCGGCCTCGTGCCAATCAGCAACATGTTCTTGGCGCCAAAGGTTATTTCCATGCTGCGGCGTGGAGCCGCCAACGGCCGGTCCCCAGGGTCACCGAGGAAGTCGTCGACCATGACGAATCGCTGATCCGCGACAACGCGGCTGACAGCCTCCGTCTTGATCCAGATGTCCTCCCGGATCAGCCCACCCTCTCGCGTTCCCAGGGTGGCGACAGGCCAGGCGCCCCCGTGCAGGCCAAGTGCCGGAATGAGAAAGTTGGCCGCGTCGTCCCAAGACGTGCACCAGATTGGCCGCACGAGACCATCGTCAATCAACTCGTTCAACGCGGTCACTGCCGCGGGGTTCACCCAAACGTGCGACGGATATGGCTCCGGCGCATCAAGTTCAACTCGCTCTAGAAGCGGCCACACTGCGCCGAGGTAGACGGGCAAGGCGCAGAGGCCCCCATCGACATCCATGAACAGGGGCACGGGCACTCCGCTCCCCGCGGCTCCCGAGCTCTCTCGACTCACCACGTTGTCATTCAACGCGCGGCGCTGAGGGTTCGCTGCATCCATCGCACTTTTCCTAGTCTGAACGATTCCTGAGTTTTAGTTTGGTCAGTTTTAGTGATTGTTGCCTGAACGAATGCTGAATGGGCAAGGGGTGGGGGCAGCGAGACCCAGCTCGAGCACGCTCTTTCTCGCGTGGGCCGATGGCACCGAAGTCAGCCCGTTTGACGGGCGGACTCTGGATTGCGGTGATGTTTATTACTAATCCGCATTGAAGACACTGCCACATGGGACGTGAGGTTTCCCTGGTCGTGGCGCTGGCACGCGACGAGCGTTCCTTGGGATTGGCAGCCGAGCCGGTGCGGTAGCTACGGTTACCCGTGATGGGCGAGAGACGCGCCCATCAGGTGACGGTCAACGCAGGGTCGGCGCCGTGCTGGGTGCCCGGACGAGTTAGCCGAGTGCACGGTGGGGGAACATCGAGGTCGGGGTCCCTTAGGGCGGGGTATCGCGGTGCGACGATGCTAAGCCGAGTCTCATCGACTTGCTCGATGCGGCGCAGAACTTTGGCCGCAGAGTCGCCCGGTCCTCGCAGCATATTCAGGCCCGGCCGTCAATCACAAAGAGTGTGTGAACGTGGCTTTCTTCGTCTTGTTTCGAGGGGGAACAAGCCAGGTAACTTTCACCGCGATCTCTTCCGCACCGGCTGGAAGTTTCACTATTTGTGGGCTCGACCCCTTTGTGACCGAGTCCGACACGCCGATTTCGACACTGTCGTTGAATGAGAGTCTTGTGCCGCGAGCGACAGGAGTGCTCGCGCCAACGATGCCTTTTAGAAAGACCTCAACGTCCAGTGCGTCACCAGAACCCTTGTTGATGACCTGGAGGTGCCAGGTTCTTCCGCCGAAGGACTGAGCGAGGGACGTCCATTTCGGTGTCATCCGGGGGCTGGTTCTACTGCGCCACCGTTGGACC
Source organism: Cryobacterium sp. 10I5 (assembly GCF_035019865.1). Lineage (NCBI taxonomy): Bacteria > Bacillati > Actinomycetota > Actinomycetes > Micrococcales > Microbacteriaceae > Cryobacterium > Cryobacterium sp. 10I5. The sequence goes on along the minus strand of NZ_JASJVI010000023.1, from coordinate 13,115 downwards.
ACGCTCACTAAGGCTGCTATTGCGGCTAAGCCAGTGGTAATGAGAGTGCCAAACGCGATAGCAGTTGAGGTCGGGTCAGGCGATGAGGAGGACATTAGGTTGAGCGTATCGCTCCTTGCGTCACCGCTTGCCTACGTTCATCACTCGTCAGCCATGAAAGGGCGAAGTGGCCTTGCGACGTGCGAGGTCTTCCGTCATGGCAGGGCCACTCGACTTGCTCCCGCCAGAGGATCGCAATCGAGGTGCGAAAGAACCTCCGAAATAGTAACTGACCACCTGCTTCTTCAGAGATCCGCACCTCCGTTCGTACGCGCGCATAGATACGGGCGATGGAACTCTACTCACCACCCCAATCGACATCCACCCGACGGCTCTCTCCCAAGACGAGCTCCTCGACGGACTCCCTCCCGCGCCTACTTGTCGAGCCGCCCCGGCCAGAGGTCCACGCCGAAGCCTATTTCGAGCTTGGCGATGGTGGCGAGGTCGGGCCAGGAGCGGCCGTTGAGTACGGACATCATCGTCGAGGGGTCCACGCCCACGTCGCGGGCCGCACCGCGGATGCTTCGGTCTCCGATGGCGGCCTTCACGTTCAGAGCGAACTGCCGGGCGACCTCCCCGACGGGATCTACCGAGGACATTTCGGGCCAGTTGTCCGTGAGGTCGTGCGGAATGGGTCGGGCGGGCCTGGACATAGGACGAGCGTAGAGCACGGAACGCGGGGTGCCCGATGACACCCGAGGCTTTGGCCCTTGTCGACGATATACATAACGCATATAGTAATCTGCAATTGGACGCGAATGTCGCCCAAACCATTCAGAACTTCACTCCGATGATTCCCAAACGCCTCTGGGACGACGTCGCGGACTTCACCCGGTCCGCCGTTGCAGACTTCGCGCCGACAAGCAGCGCCGAAGCCAGCAAAGCCCTGACCGCTGTGTCCCGGCTCGCCGTCTGGACGACGGAGACGGCCTGCCTCCCGCTCGAGCGAAGCATCGTCTTCAGCGGACGACACATCGAGACGTTCGCCGCACGCCAGTTGGGAGGCTTCTCTCCTGTCGTCGCGCGGGCAGAGCGCCTGCGCTTGCTCCGCATCGCCGGCGAGCTCCACTCGTTCGACCCGGTGCGCCGCGACGCAGGGAAGAAGCCGCGCCCGAATCCCTTTGCCCCGTATTCTTCGGCGGCGATGATTCGGTTCCGCAGTCAGGCCGCCACGCGGTCCACCGCGCTGCGCCGTCATAACTGGATGGTGCTGCTCGCCCTCGCCGCGGGCTGCGCCTTGACGACTGCCGAGATCGTGCACCTCAAGGTCGAGGACGTGGACTCCACAGCGGACGGCGTCCTCGTCACCGTGACGGGTGCAAGCCCGCGCACGGTCGTCTGCCTGGCCGACTGGGAGGACGACATTCGGCAACTCCTGCGGGGGCCGTTGGTCGTGGACTACCTGTTCGTGAAGGACGAGCGCCCCAACAACGCGGTCGCCTACGTGAAGAAGTTTCTGAACTCCACGGCGAAGGGCCGCGAGTTCCCGACCGTGGAGCGCCTGCGGTCCACGTGGATTGTGGGGCATCTCGAGGCCAGGACACCCATCGTCGCCCTCGCCGAAGCGCTCGGCGTCAAGACGTTCAGCACGTTCGAACGGCTCGCGCCGTTCGTGCGGATGCCCGAGGCCTCCGACCTGAAGGTCCTCTTCCGCGGGGAGCTGCGACCATGACGGCGACACCCGCGCCGCCGGTGTCTTCGACAGTCATGGAGCAGCTCCGACGGACGCTGCCCAAGCACGGATTCACCGGCAACGCCAGCCGCATATCCCACAGCCAGGTCGAGTTCATCGGCAAGCTCGTCGACGACTCCAAAGTCGCCGAGCAAATTGACGCCTGGCGAGCTGCGGACCGGGTGAAGACTGCGCCGGGCGGACGTCAGAGTGTCGCCAGCACCCGCACGGTGCTCATCCTTTTCCTGCTGCTCAGCACCGAGCGCAGCGCCCTGTTCGTCAAGGAGATGGCGACCATCGCTTCCGACCGGTTGAGCGGGAAGTCCCTGCGACACCTCGACCTGTGGGGCAAGAGGGAGTCCGCCAAGGGCTGGTACTTCCCGCTCTGGCGGGCCCTGCACCGAGCTCTGGACGCCATCGACCCGAAGCCGGGCAAGCAGTGGAAGTTCTCAACCCCTGAACAATACGAAGAAACGCTGCGACACCGTATCGAGGCCAACAGCGAGGTCAAACAGGCGCGCCTGGACTGGGTGTGCAACGCCTTGATTGAAGCCACCCTCCAGCTCGTGCCCGAAGCGGCCCGTAGCCAGTGGCAGGGCGATCTCTGCGTGGACGCCACCGTCGTTCCCGCCTACGGGAAGCGCGGCGCTCCACGGTCCAAGACGCACGTGGCCATTGAGTCCGACGCAGGCTGGTACCGCCGTACCAGCAGTCACAAGGAGACCAACGACTCGACGAAGTCGGTGAAGTCCGTGTTCGGCTGGGACCTGACCATCGCCGTGCAGACCAACCACGACCCCAAGACCCTCCCCGGGTACCCGCTCCTCGTCGCGGGCATCGGCTTTAACATCCCGGGGACAGCGCTCATCCGCACCGCGCGCCACATCTTCGAGAGCGTCGCCGAGAGAGGGCACCCCGCGGGCCGCGCCACCGGCGACCGCGGGTACTTCGCTTTCGCGAAGACCGAGGAACTGCACATGCCACTTCGCAAGCTCGGCTACCTTGTCGTCACCGACTACCTCGACCTCCAGCTTGGCCTCAAGAACGGCTATGCAGGTTCCATCCAGGTCGAGGGCGCCTTGTACTGCCCGTCAATGCCCGAAGGCCTCATCAACGCGACCCTCCTCTACCGTGCGAAGGAAATCAACGCCGCCACCTGGCGGAAACGTATCGTGGAACGCCGCCAGTACATGCTGCGCCCCAAGGAGAAGCCCGACGCCAAGGGACGCGTCCCGATGATGTGCCCAGCCCGAGGGCCCGGCGCAACCGTCAGCTGCCCGCTCGTCGAGAACGGTTGCGCCAAGGTCGACGACGCACTGACGACCATCTATAACCCGCCCGTCAAGCCCGACACAATCTGCACTAATGCTACCTCGGTGAGCGTCCCGTTCGAGGTCGGCGCGAAGCTCGCCCAGCACTATCAGTACGGCAGCAACGAGTGGCAGGAAATCTACTCCCACGACCGCAACACCATCGAAGGCGCCAACGGCTTCCTCAAAGACAGCTCCCACGAAGCCATCGGCGACTCCAGCCGGCGACGCGTCCGCGGCTCCACCGCCCAATACCTACTCGTGAGCATCCTCGTCGTCGCCGGCAACCTCCGGAAACTGCAAAAGTTCCGCGACGACATGCTCCGGCCCGAGACCGACGACGAACGCGCCGACCGCAAGGCACGGAAACTCCTGCTCCGGAAGAGGCGCAAGAACCGCAAGGACAAGCGCGTCGCCGCCTGGGACGACTTCCAGACGTCACCAGCCAAGACCTAGGCCCGGCCCGGGTCCACCGACACTTTCACTCGCAATACACGGCGCTCCAGCACGCTCGAAAACACCTCTTCGAGTCCGCTGGGGCGCTTTTTCGTGCCCGAATGGCCTTTGCGTGGTGAGTCGGCTTCGCCGTGAGGCAACCTAAGCGCCAGGAATGACGAAAGGCCCCCGATTTCTCGGGGGCCTTTCTTGTCCGACCGGGTTTCGCAAATAGATTCAACCTATTTGGCAATCAACCCACTGTGCGCGAGGGGGGACTTGAACCCCCACGTCCTTTCGAACACTGGCACCTGAAGCCAGCGCGTCTGCCAATTCCGCCACTCGCGCGAACTTAGAGAGGCTAGCACTATTCGGGGTGCGAATGCCATTCGTCCGGTCGCCGGGCGAGGCGGGAAGGGGCGCGCAGCATCCACTCGTTTACGGTCTCGTGACCCTCGGGAACTCGAGTCGTGCAAGACTGCCTCCTGGCCGGACGGAAATCCGGCCAAACCCGTACGCATAGCTGCCTCCCGTAGGATGACAATTCCCCGTCCCATGTGCCCGGCGGGCAAGTTGACATGCGAGGCAAGTAACATGCTGATAGCCGAAAGGATCGGATCGGGAGACCTGTGGGCATTCTGGATAACTTTGAAAAAGGTCTTGAGCGCGCCGTAAACGGTGCGTTTGCCAAGACGTTCAAGTCGGGACTTCAGCCGGTGGAGATCACCTCCGCGCTGCGTCGCGAACTCGACACCAAGGCAGCTGTGGTGTCCCGCGACCGCATCCTCGCGCCCAATCGCTTCACCGTCCGCATGAGCCACACCGACTTCCAGCGCATGACCAATCTCGGACCGGCGCTCATCGACGAGCTCACCGACCTGGTCCAGCAGCACGGCAACGAGCAGCGCTACCAGTTCGCCGGCGGCATCTCGATCAGCCTCTCCGATGACCGCGGCCTCAGCGAGGGCATGGTCCAGATCGACTCGTCCACCGTCAAGGGCAGCGTGACCTGGACGCCCGTCGTCGACGTCGGCGGCAAGCGGTACCCGCTCCGCAAGTCGACAACGGTCATCGGGCGCGGCACGGATGCCGACATCACGATCGACGACACCGGCACCTCCCGCCGCCACGTCGAGATCACCTGGGACGGCGCCCGTGCGCAGGTGCGCGACCTCGGCTCCACGAACGGTTCCCAGCTCAACGGGGTCCCCGTCAAGCAGGCGATCCTCGAACCGGATTCGGTCATCACGATCGGCCGCACCCGCATCGTCTTCCGGGTGCTCGCCCAGGCGCACGCGGATGCCCCCGCCGCCTCCGCAGGGCAACGCACCGACCTTCCCGCCGCACCACACGAGCGCCACGACATGGGCGGATTCTGGGGGCCCTCCGCATGAATGTCAGCGAGCTGACCCTGCTCGTCCTGAGGCTCGGTTTCCTGCTAGTGCTCTGGCTTTTCATCTTCGGCATCGTCTATGCCCTCCGCAGCGACCTCTTCGGCCAGCGCGTGCGCAAGCAGCCCAAGGATGGCGCCCCCGCCGTGGCGTCCGCGGGACTCGCCGCAGCTTTCCCCTCTGCCATTCCGGCCGCGGCGCCGGTGATGCAGGCCGGCCCCGCCCCCGCCTTCGTCCAGCCGCCGCCGGCATCCGCTGCTGCACCGACGGAACAGTTCTCGGCGCAGGCCGCGAAGAGTGACCTCGGCCCCGGCGACAAGGCCACCGCCCAGAACGCGACCAGGCTCGTGATCACCTCCGGCCCGAAGGCCGGCACCGAATTCCCCCTGACCGTCGATTCTGTGACGATCGGTCGGTCCGCCGATTCGAGTCTTGTCATTCGCGACGACTACACGTCGACCCACCATGCCCGGCTGATGCTGTGGAATGACAAGTGGATGATCCAGGATCTCGATTCGACAAACGGCACCTTCCTCGCGGGCGTTCGCCTCGCGGTTCCGACTCCTGTCCCCTTGAACACCACCGTCAAGATCGGCGCGACCAGCTTCGAGCTTCGGCGGTAGGTCCATGGCGACAGTCAGTCACAGCGCGGCCGCGTCCCACGTTGGAAGGATCCGGTCCAACAACCAGGACTCCGGCTACTCTGGCCAGCACCTGTTCCTCGTCGCCGATGGCATGGGCGGGCACGCCGGCGGCGACGTCGCCTCCGCGATCGCCACCAAGCGCATCATCGAGGCCGACCGGGACTTCCAGAGCCCGCAGGACGCAGAATTCGCCCTCCAGGCCGCCCTGATCGCGGCAAACTCGCTCCTCGCAGAGACGGTCTACGAGCACACCGAGCTGACCGGAATGGGCACGACCGTCAGCGCCCTCATCGTGCTGAACGACGAGGTCGCGATCGCCCACATCGGCGACTCACGGATCTACCTGCTGCGCGAGGGCGAGCTCTCCCAGATCACGATCGACCACACCTTCGTACAGCGTCTCGTCGATAGCGGCCGCATCACCGAGCAGGAGGCGATGGTGCACCCGCGCCGCTCGGTCCTGATGCGCGTACTCGGCGACGTCGAGGCCGCCCCCGAGATCGATACCTCGATCCTCGCGACCTTTGCAGGCGACCGCTGGCTGATCTGCTCTGACGGACTGAGCGGCGTCGTCTCCAACACGAGCATCGCCGCCGCACTCTCGAGCGAACTCGATCCGCAGGGCGTCGCCGATCGTCTCGTCAAGGAGAGCCTCGACGGCGGAGCCCCGGACAATGTCACGATCGTCGTCGTCGACATCGGTGCGCCGGACGAACGCGTCGACACCCCCGTCGTCGTCGGGTCGGCATCCGCCCCGTTGGCCTTCGGGGAGGAGCCCGGACGCAGCCGCGCCCTGCGGATGTCGAGCCTGCGCCTGCACCCCGTTCGCGAGACCCATTTCGAACCCGACTCTCAGGACTACCTCACCGAACTCATCGAGGAGGACGCCCGCCGCGCCCGCCGTCGCAAGGCCACGTGGCTCGCCGGCGTGATCCTGCTGATCGTCGCGCTTGTCGGCGGCGGCATCCTCGGCTACCAGTGGACCCAGACCCGCTACTACGTCGGCGTCGAGGGCAGCACGGTCGCCATCTTCCGCGGCGTGCAACAGGACCTCGGGCCCATCTCCCTCCACTCCGTCTACGAAGAGACCCCGCTCCAGGTCACAGACCTGCGGGTCTACGACCGGCAGCAGGTCGAGCAGACCATCAGCGCCGCTTCGCTCGATGAGGCCCGCCTCGTGATCGATCGCCTGACAAAGGCCAAGAATGAGTAACTCCCGGGCAGCGGATGCCCCCGCGCGCGCGCCGAGGTCCAAGCCCGGCAGCACGAGGCGACTGCACCTGCCGCAGAAGATGCGGAACGTCGAACTGTTCCTGCTGATCGTCGCGTGCGGGATCAACGCCTCGGCCGTCGTGCTCGTCCAGCTCGGAGCGCTCGGGCACATCGACACGACCCTCGTCGTGCTCGGCGCCGGGCTGTCCGGGCTCGTGCTCTGCCTGCACATCGTGTTGCGCTTCGTCGCGCGCGACGCCGACCCGTTCATCCTGCCGATCGCGACGCTCCTGAACGGCATCGGGATTGCGATGATCTACCGCATCGACATCGCCAACGGAGACGCCGGCTGGAACAGCGCCGCTGTGCGCCAGACCGTGTGGAGCGGCCTTGCGATCGCCTGCGCCATCACGGTGATGCTCGTCATCCGCAACCACCGGGTCCTCTTCCGCTACACCTACGTGTCCGGGTTCGTCGCGGTCGTCCTGCTCCTCCTCCCTCTCGTCCCCGGCCTCGGCCGCGAGGTCAGCGGTGCCAGGGTCTGGATCGGCATCGGCTCCTTCGCAACCTTCCAACCCGGTGAGATCGCGAAGATCGCCCTTGCGATCTTCTTCGCCGGGTATCTGGTCCGCAACCGGGACAGCCTGTCGATGGTCGGCCGCCGGGTGCTCTGGATGAAGTTCCCGCGGCTGCGCGACCTCGGTCCGATCCTGGTGCTCTGGGCCCTGTCGATGTCGGTCATCATCTTCCAGCGTGACCTCGGAACGGCGTTGCTCTACTTCGGGCTGTTCCTCGTCATGCTCTACATCGCGACCGGCCGCCTCAGCTGGGTGCTGCTCGGCATGACCCTCTTCATCGGCGGCGCGATCATCGCCAGCCAGACCCTCGACTACGTGCACGGCCGGTTCCAGAACTGGCTCGATGCGCTCAACCCCGACGTGTACAACGCGGACGGCGGCAGCTACCAGCTCGTCCAGGGCCTGTTCGGGCTCGCCAAGGGCGGGCTTCTCGGCACCGGCCTCGGCCAGGGGCGCCCCGAAATCACCCCGGTTCCGCAGAGCGACTACATCATCGCGAGCCTCGGCGAGGAACTCGGCCTCGCCGGGCTGTTCGCGATCCTGGCCCTGTACCTGCTCTTCGTCGCCCGCGGCATCCGCATCGGCTTCGCCGGGCACGACGACTTCGGCAAGCTCCTCGGCGTCGGGCTCTCCTTCGTCGTCGCCCTGCAGTGCTTCATCGTGATCGGCGGTGTCACCAGGGTCATTCCGCTCACGGGGCTCACAACGCCGTTCCTTGCGGCCGGCGGGTCATCGCTCGTCGCCAACTGGATCATCGTCGCGCTCCTGCTGCGCCTGTCCGACACCATTCGTAACCAACCCCGGCTGGTGGTCTGATGAATCGCGAACTCAAGCGCGTCAGCATCGTCGTCATGCTGATGTTCGTCGCCCTGCTGACCTCGACGACGATCATCCAGGTCTTCCAGGCCGAAAGCCTGTCCGCGGACTCCCGCAATACCCGCACACTGTACGACAGCTACATGGTCCAGCGCGGCTCCATCCTGGTCGCCGGCACCCCGATCGCACAGTCGGTCCCGACAGACGACAACTACAAGTACCTGCGCACGTATAGCAACGCCGCGCTCTACGCCCCCGTCACGGGCTTCCTGCCCATCAACGGTGCCGCGACGGGGCTCGAGCGAGCACTCAACGGCGAACTCAGCGGAACCTCGGACTCCCAGTTCTTCGACCAGATGAACTCCCTCGTCACCGGGCAGGCGTCCAAGGGCGCATCGGTCGAGGTCACGATCGACCCCGTCGCCCAGCAGGCCGCCTGGGATGCCCTCGGGAACCTCACCGGTTCGGTCATCGTCACCGAGCCGAAGACCGGCCGGATCCTGGCCATGGTGTCCAAGCCGAGCTATGACCCGAACCTGCTCGCCGTGCACGACAACCAGGCCGTCACCGACACCTACCAGAGCCTCGTGAGCGATCCGGGTAACCCACTGATCAACCGTTCCATCGATGCGCTCAACCCTCCGGGGTCCGTTTTCAAGCTCGTCGTCGCATCCGCTGCGATCGAATCGGGCAAGTTCACCCCCGACAGTGCCTTCCCGAACCTGGCAACCTTCACGCTGCCGGGCAGCTCGTCGATCGTGATCAACTCCGGCGGCGGCACCTGCGGCGGCGGTGACACGGTCACGATCGCCACCGCGCTGCGCCTGTCCTGCAACATTCCCATGGCCGAGCTCGGGCTGCAGCTCGGGTCGACGGCCATCCGGGAGATGGCCGAGAAGTACGGGTTCAACACGAGCTACTCGGTACCCCTCGATGTCGCGACGAGCGTGTACCCCACGGTCCTCGACGACGCACAGACCGCACTGTCGGCGTTCGGACAGTACGAAGTGCGCGCAACGCCCATACAGATGGCGATGGTGTCGGCGACAATCGCGAACGGCGGAATGCAGATGGCGCCGAACCTCGTGGAGGAAATCATCGCCCCCAATCTCAGCCCGCTCGAAAGCTTTACGCCGAAGACAGTGAAACAGGTGATCAGCGCCGCAACCGCGGCCACGATGACCCAGATGATGGTCAACAACGTCGCGGATGGCGCGGCGAGCAATGCAAGAATAGACGGGGTCAACGTGGCGGGAAAGACGGGCACGGCCGAGAACGGAACTAACGAGCCATACACACTCTGGTTCACCGGTTTTGCTCCCGCAGAAGATCCAAAATACGCGATCACCGTCCTCGTCGAGGATGGCGGAGGTCTTGGCCAGAAGGGGTACGGCAATTTGCTCGCCGCACCCGTTGCAAAGCAGGTACTAGAGGCGGTGCTGAACAAATGAGACCCACAGCAGGGCTCACCTTCGGGGGACGCTACGAACTGAAGTCCCGGATCGCCATCGGCGGAATGGGCGAGGTCTGGCAGTCCGTCGACCTCGTAATCGGTCGTACCGTCGCCATCAAGATCTTGAAAGACGAGTACCTCGGTGACCCGGGCTTCCTCGAGCGCTTCCGCGCCGAAGCCCGTCACGCCGCTCTCGTCAACCACGAAGGCATCGCCAATGTCTTCGACTACGGAGAAGAAGACGGCAGCGCGTTCCTCGTCATGGAACTCGTTCCCGGCGAAGCCCTGTCCACAATCCTCGAACGCGAGCACGTCCTGCCGACCGATAAGGTCCTCGACATCGTCGCGCAGACGGCATCCGCCCTGCACGCGGCCCACGCCGCCGGACTCGTACACCGGGACATCAAGCCCGGAAACCTGCTGATCACCCCGGACGGCCGCGTCAAGATCACCGACTTCGGCATCGCCCGCATCGCGGACCAGGTTCCCCTGACCGCAACCGGCCAGGTCATGGGCACCGTGCAGTACCTCTCGCCCGAGCAGGCGAGCGGTCGCTCGGCGTCCCCGACGACGGACATCTACTCACTCGGCATCGTCGCATACGAGTGCCTCGCCGGACGCCGCCCGTTCACGGGAGAGTCTCAGGTCGCCATCGCGATGGCGCAGATCAACGAAATCGCGCCCGACCTGCCGGACACCGTCTCCGAGCCGGTCCGCAACCTCGTCATCTCGTGTCTCGCCAAGAACCCGGCGGATCGCCCGGCTTCTGCGGCCCACCTCGCGCGGGCTGCAACGGCCCTGCGCCGCGGTGATGTCGCACTCGCGGCCGCTTCCGTTCCTGCCGTCATGAACGGGGTCACCCCCACCATGGCGACCATGCTGATGCCCGGTGCCGGCGCGAACGCCCAGGCCACCACGCTGCTTCCCTCCGGCCTGCCCCCTGTCACGCGCGCGTCGACGGCAGCGGCGGAGGCCGAGGAGGCAGCGAAGAAGAAGCGCAGCCCGTGGACCTGGCCTCTCATCGCACTGATCGCGCTCCTCGCCCTCGTGCTCATCGGTGGCATCATCGCGTTCGTTTCCCAGCAGAACAGCGGAAACACCCCGGTCACGACGTCGAGCACGTCGAGCACCCCGGCGCCCACGCCATCGAAGACGCCGACACCCTCTCCGACACCGACGACCACGCCGACGCCGACACCGACACCGACGCCCACAACGGCGGAGGTGACCGAGGCCGACTTCCTCGGGAAGACGAGCGGGGAGGCCCGCACAATTCTCCAGCAAATGGGCTTCGTCGCCGACGTCGTCACGGGTAACGCCTCAGTCGACCCGGCCACTCAGGTTGTCGACACGGTCTACAAGGTCAACCCGACCGGCCCGGTCAAGAAGGGTGAGAAGATCACCGTCACGGTCTACGCACCGGCCCTCGTCCCGGACACCCCGACCGCAGCCCCGAAGGCGGACAAGGTCACCGTCGCCCCCGGTGGCACGGTCACGTACACCTGGGCGGCCCAGTCCTGCCCTGCCGGGCAGACGCTGGCCGGGTACAAGCTCGAGGCCACCGGCGGCGCCGTAGCGTCAGCGAACCCGACGCCTGCCGATGTCACCACCGCAACGGTCACCGCGGGCGCGGCGCCGGGGCCGGTGACGGTCAAGTTCCTGTACTACTGCGGCCAGGTTGCTTCCGGCTGGTCACCGTCCTCAACGCCGGTCACGGTCGCCCCGTAAGCGAGCTTGGGTACTTCAGGTAAAATAGCCAAGATCTGGGTGACCGGGGACGCTGGTCGACAAGAGTGGGAGTGAGTCTGTGAGTGATGAAGGCCGCCTGCTCGCAGGCCGCTATCGAGTGGGGGCACTCATTGGTCGCGGCGGCATGTCCGACGTCCATATCGGCACCGACGCGCGGCTCGGCCGCACGGTGGCTATCAAACTCCTGAAGTCCTCCCTCGCGGCCGATCCCGCTTTCCGCACCCGCTTCCGCCAGGAGGCGCAGGCTGCAGCACGGATGGCGCACCCCACGATCGTGCGCGTCTTCGATGCCGGCGAGGAGACCGTCGGAGAACCCGGCGGCCTCGAGTCGCAGATTCCGTTCATCGTCATGGAATTCGTCGACGGACGCCTGCTCAAGGACATCATCCGCGAAGGCCCTGTCCAGGCCACCGAGGCCGTGCGCATCATCGACGGTGTACTGACGGCGCTCGAGTACTCGCACCGCGCGGGCGTCGTGCACCGCGACATCAAGCCGGGCAACATCATGATCACCAAGACCGGCCAGGTCAAGGTGATGGACTTCGGCATCGCCAGAGCTATCTCCGATTCCTCCACGACGGTCGCACAGACCACCGCGATCCTCGGCACCGCCTCCTATTTCTCCCCGGAACAGGCCAAGGGCGAATCCGTCGACGCCCGCACCGACCTGTACTCCACGGGCGTCGTCCTCTTCGAGATGCTCGCCGGCCGTGCGCCCTTCCGCGGCGACACCCCGGTCGCCGTCGCCTACCAGCACGTCAGCGAGACCCCGGTAGTACCGAGCTCGATCAACCCCAAGGTGTCCCCGGCCCTCGACGTCGTCGTGATGCGCGCCCTCGAAAAGGACCGTTTCGCCCGCTATCAGAGTGCCGTTGAATTCCGAACGGATGTCGAGATCGCCGGGTCGGGCGTGATTCCGTTGCACCGCCCCGTCGACGAAGCCACCGCGAGCCTTTTCGGCACTCCGCCGACGGCAACCTCCGGATCCGAGCTCGCCCTCAAACAGCTCGCCGAGGACGCCACGATGGTGCGCACCCAGCGACGACCTCCCATCATCTGGATCTGGGCCGGCATCCTCAGTGTGATCGTGATCGTGCTCTCCGTGATGATCTGGGCCTTCAGCCTTACTCCGAGCAGCGACCTTCCGGACAGCTCCCGGAAGGTGCCCTCGCTGGTCGGCCAGAGCTACGAGACCGCCCAGAACACCCTGATCGAATCGGACCTCGCGGCCACCATGGCCCAGGAGGCCAGCGCCACGGTGCCCAAGGACAAGGTCACCCGTACAGATCCGCCGGCCGGAACGATCGCCCAGCCGACCGATGTGATCAAGGTCTACGTCTCAACGGGTCCGCAGCCCGTGACCGTGCCCGATGTCACGAACCTGCCGACCGCCGACGCCCAGTCCGCGATCAGTGCTCTCGGGCTCCTGCCAGGGTCGATCACCAAGGAGAACTCGGCGACGATCGCACCCAACCTCGTGCTGCGCACCGACCCGGCTCTGCAAGCGAGTGCCCAGACCGGCGACACCATCAATCTCTTCATCTCCAGCGGCCTCGTCACCCTGCCGAACCTCGTCGGCCAGTCTCTGACGGCAGCGAGTGAACTCCTGCAGAGCCCGAGCGTCCAGCTTGTACCGATGCCGACCCCGGACACCAGCTGTGCGAGCCAGCCGGGTTCACCCATCACCAAGCAATCCCAGGCCCCCGGCGACGTGCAACAGAAGTCCGAAGTCGCACTCACATACTGCGCCAAGTAGTCCACGACCCGGCCCGCGAAAGCGGGTGAGCCGTCGGTCTGAGCGGAGCTGACCGACGGC
>NZ_JASJVI010000022.1:0-45886 GCF_035019865.1 Cryobacterium sp. 10I5 | reverse complement strand
GGGGGGGGGGGGGGGGGCTGTTGGGCCGGGCGCAGGGCGGCGAGGGCCGCCGGTCCGACCAGGCAGATGCCGAGCACTGTCGTCACGGCTCGCACCGTGTCCCACGTGAGCGTCGACGTGACGAGCGAGTAGAGGCCGAACGAAGCCAGGTTCGTGCCCAGGGACGCACCGGGGGAGTAGGAGATGCCGGTCCCCGAGCCAACGGCGAACGGCCAGAACCACAGGTTCATCACGAGCCCGAACAGGTAGGACGCGACGACGCCGTAGCACGCGAGCATGGCGATCTCGACGCGCGCGCCCGCGCGCGGTCCCATCCGGCCGACCCGACCTTCGCTCCCGAGCCGCGGCAGCAGGGCAGCTCCGGCGCCCACCCAGCCGCAGGCGAACATCTGGAACGGGGTCCACGGCCCGAACCCGCCCCAGAGCACCGAAGACACCGCGATGGTCAGCAGTCCGAGCAGCAGTCCGAACCGTGCGCCGTAGACCCGCCCGGCCAGGATCAACAGGATGAACACGGCCTCGACACCGCCGACGCCCGTGCCCGCGATCCGGACCGCAGCTCCGACGGCCGCGAGCACCCCGAGGAGGGCCACCGTCTTCGCGGTGTACATCTCGCGGTCGACCACGAGGGCGAGCGCGACGATCACGGCAGGCACGAGGGCGAACGCGATGAACGGAACGGCGCCCTGCGCGTCCCTGGGTACGGCGGCGGCGAACAGCGGCCAGGCGAATCCCGCGGCGGCGAGCAGGCTGCCGCCCCACAGCACGACGGATGTCCAGCGACCGCTTCTGCGCTTCAATGCGTCACCCGCGGGTCAGGGCCGGTGGTGCAGACAGCGCCGAGAGTTCCTGCGGCCGGGGCCGCGCCCGTCGTCGTTCCCGTCTTCGTTCCCGTTGTCGTGCGCGTCATCGAGCGCGGTCCCGTTGAGGACTCGACGCCGGTTTCCGCGCCGCCGTACTCAGCGCCGGTCACCCGTCCGGCCTCGAGGTGAAGTGCCCGGGTGGCGAAGTGCCGGGCGAAGTCGCGGTCGTGCGTCGCGAACAGCACCGCGCATTCCCGGTTGGACGCGCGTTGCAGCGCCGCTCCCACGAGCGCGCGGGCGGCGGCGTCGAGGCCGCGGGTGGGCTCGTCGACGAGCAGCACCCGAGGTGCGGCCGCGAGTTGGATCGCGATCGCGAGGCAGAGCCGCTGGCCCGCCGACAGGTCCCGCGGGTGACGCTCGAGAAGCGGTGCCGCTGTGGCGGAGTCGTGGCCGAGAAGCCGCGCGAACGTCCCGGCGGTGGAGCCCGGGTCGGATATCGCGCTTCGCCCACCACGCCGGCCCGCCATTCTCCCGGTCCTTCGGTCTGCCGTCGACCGGTCACTGCGGCGGCACTCGTCCGCGACGGTCGTGGCGAAGAACAGGTCGTCGAAATTCTCCGGTACGAGTGCGACGGCACGGCGCCGGGTCTTCCGGGGCAGCGCAGCGACGTCCTGCCCGGCGACGATCACGGTCCCTCGGGTCGAGGGCAGCGCGAGCGCGTTCAGGAGGCTGCTCTTGCCCGCGCCGTTCCGGCCTTCCAGGGCGACGATCTCGCCGGCCGCGAGTTCGAGGGACACCGCGTCTACGACGGTCCGGTCGCCGTGTCGAACCGTCAGGCCGTGGATGCCGGCGAGCGGCCCTGCGTTGGCCGGCACCTCGTCGGCAGGCACCTCGGTGGGCGGTCCGTAGCCAGCGCCCGGCGTCGCGAGGCGGTGGTCGCCGACCCGGCCGGGCGGGAGCTCACCGGGCAGCAGCATTCGCGCGCGGTGCCCCTCGAGCACGAGCCAGGCATCCGCGATCGGGTCGAATTCGCGGGTGTTGTGCTCGGCAACCACGACGCAGACCCCGGCTTCGTGGGCCAGCCGGTCGAGTACCCCGCAGACCCTGTCCCTCGCGACCCGGTCGAGCTCGGCGAGCGGTTCGTCGATGAGCAGGAGCATCGGACGCCGGATCAGTGCGCCACCGAGGGAGACGAGGGTGGCCTCTCCCGCGGAGAGCGCCGAGACGGGGCGGGCAAGCAACTGCGTGATGCCGAGTTGCGCCGCCACCTCCCGCACCCGCTGCTCCACGATAACCGGGGCAACGCCCCGCAGGGCAAGAGCGAATCCGATCTCCTCCGCAACGGTCTCGGCGACGAAGGACAGCCGCACGTTCTGGGGCACCAGGCCGACGAAGCCGGCCGTGTCGCGCGGGGGAGTCTCGGCCCGGTCGGCGCCGCCGATCTCGATCCGGCCGGCCTGGTGACCATTGTGGAAGTGCTGGAACAGTCCGCTCATCGCCTGGAGCAGGCCGGACTTGCCAGAACCGGTCGGCCCGACGATGACCGTGAGCGTGCCGGGGGCGAGCGCGAGGTCGAGGTGCTGGAGGCGCCAGTCCCCGTCGAAATCGAGCGCGGCATCCGTCATGAGCGCGGGCACCTCACAGGCACCGTCCACTGCCCTGGTCGACGCGAATCCGCGGGTCTCCATCGATGCGGCGAGGGAGAGGGCGCGCTCGATGGTCTGCTCGAAAACCGGGACCAGCAGCGCTGCCACGGTCCGCTCACCACGGAGGGCGGCGGCCAGGCGGACTCGCCTGACCGAGTCGAGCAGTGCGGGAAACGTGGCCCACGCGATCACGAGAGCGCGGGACACCGTGCGCAGCGGCCCGCGGCGAGCGCCGCGGGCGAACAAGCGGCTCACGTCGACGACCGCGTTGAGTACCCCGAAGAAGGCGATCACCGCGGCGACCGGGAGCGCGCTGAGTGCCGCGTTCCAGATTCCGCCCGTCGTGACGGTTCCGAACAGTGCCACGTGGCTGAATGGGCCGGCGAGCGGGATGCGGGGCAGGTCGAGCAGCACCGCGCCGCCGCCGCCGCCTCCGCCGAAGAGCAGCCGATAGCCCACCCGCAGACCGATGAATCCGAGCGCGAGCAGCATGGCCGCGCGCAGGGGAGCCGGGCGGAAGCGGAACACCGGGGTCGGAGTCTTAGCTGCCGGGTGTCGGGGTCTCGGTGCCCGTGGTGAACACGAGGCCGAGGGACTGTCCCGGCGTCACCTGGAGGCTGCCGAGGCCCTCCTGGGCGTATTCCCAGGCCGCCCCCGGGGTGGGCTGGATCCACAACGCCCAGTAGGCGTATGCGGGTGCCATCGACTGGCACGATTCGACGAACGAGGCCTGGCCCGTGACCGTGACTGTTTCGTCGGCGGCGGGGCGCCCGTTCACGCGGCAGACGACCTGGTCGCCGTACTGGACGGTTCCCTCGGTCGAGACCGCGGCGGTCTTCATCACGGCGCTCGCGGCGATCGTGGTCGCCGCGG
This sequence comes from Cryobacterium sp. 10I5, assembly GCF_035019865.1. NCBI lineage: Bacteria > Bacillati > Actinomycetota > Actinomycetes > Micrococcales > Microbacteriaceae > Cryobacterium > Cryobacterium sp. 10I5. Next base: position 42,564 of record NZ_JASJVI010000022.1, on the reverse strand, counting down.
CGGTGTCCACGCAGTCGGTGATCTTGGGTGCGGCGAGGGTTCCGAAATCGACGACGACCCGCACGCCGGAGCAGGCCTCGGGCGAGGCAGACTCCGTGGGAGCGGCCGCTGCGGCGGTTCCGGGCGTGGCGGTTCCGCTGGTCGAGGTGGACGGGCCGGTGGCGCAACCGCTGAGCGCCAGCGCTCCGAGCAGGGTGAGCGTAGCGAGTGCTGGCATCTTCATGTCCCCCAGAATACTGAGCGTCAAGCCGGAATCGGAATTCGTCAGACGCGCAGGGTCACCGTGCTGGAGCAGGCCGGCGACACCGGTGCCGGGCCGGCATCACAGCGCAGGCACTCGCTCGGCCGGGAGGGGAGGCGCGGGCGGGGTCCCGTCGCCGAACGGACGCCCGCCCAGGGCCTCGCGACCCGATGGTTCGAGCCAGCCGCGCGCATCCGGCCCCTTCGGGACGATGCCGCTCGGATTGATGTCGCTGTGGGTGACGTAGTAGTGGCGTTTGATCTGATCGAAGTCGATGGTGTCGCCGAATCCCGGCGTCTGGAACAGGTCCCTCGCGTATGCCCACAGCACGGGCATCTCGCTGAGCTTGTTCCGGTTGCACTTGAAGTGCCCGTGATACACGGCGTCGAAGCGTGCGAGCGTTGTGAAGAGGCGGATGTCGGCCTCGGTGATGGTGTCGCCGACGAGGTAGCGCTGAGCCGTGAGACGGTCTTCCAACCAGTCCAGACGGGCGAACAGGGTGTCGTATGCCCGCTCGTAGGACTTCTGGCTGCCGGCAAAACCGCACTTGTAGACGCCGTTGTTGACATCGTGGAAAATCAGGTCGGCGACCTCGTCGATTTCGGCGCGATGCTCGACGGGATACAGATCGGGAGCGCCCGCACGGTGATACTCGACCCATTCGGTTTCGAAGTCGATCGTGATCTGCGGGTAGTTGTTGGTGACGACCCGTCCGCTCGGAACGTCCACGATCGCGGGTACGGTGATGCCGCGCGGGTAGTCCGGGAATCTCGCGAAATAGGCCTGCTGGAGCCGTTCAATGCCGAGCACCGGGTCGACGGCGCCGGGGTCGAGGTCGAAGGTCCAGCTGTTCTTGTCGTGTGTCGGTCCGGGAAGGCCCAGCGAGATGACCTCCTCCAGCCCGAGCAGGCGCCGGACGATCGCCGTTCGGTTCGCCCACGGACAGGCCCGCGCGGCCACGAGCCGGTACCTGCCGGGCTCAACGGGCCAGCCGTCGCGAGCGTCGCGGGTGATGCGGTCCTCGATGTAGTGAGTGTCGCGATCGAAGGGCTGTCCCGGTTCGATGTAGCTCGGCTTCAGGTCTGCGCCCTCGGGCATTGGGGTGGTCATTCCTCAACGGTAGCGGTGGCGCGAGATGACACAGCGCGAGAATTTACCTCGCGGTAACGGAGTCGCGTCATTCTGGATGCTGTGCAGCGGCTACTCTCCGAGGAAGGCATTCAGAGGAGATACTGCATGATCGGTCGCGTTGACCCGTTTATCGGCACCGAGGTAACGGACCTTCCTCCCCAGACCGGTCTCGCCGCGACGTGGTGGTGGCCGAAGCCGCAGATCGGGAACACGCACCCTGGCGCCACCTACCCTCTCGGGATGGTGTCGGCCTGCGCCTATTCGGGCGCCTATCCGACGGGCTACGGCCGGTACGACCTCTCGCTCGAGGGCATCCCGCCCCTCCTGCATGAGCGTCACCTCGCTTCGGGATTCGCGCACTTCCAGCAGTCCGGTACCGGCGCCATCCGCAAGTACTACAACTATTTCCGCGTCACGCCGATGATCGAACCGCTCGACGTGCTCGGGCGTACGTGGGAGCTGACCGACGAACAGGCCGAGCCGGGCTGGTATTCCGGAACCCTCGACTCGGGCATCACCGCGGAGCTCACCGTCGGGCCGAAGAGCGCGGTGCACCGGTACACCTTCCCCGCACACTCCAAGGCGCGGGTCGTCATCGACTTCTCGCACGGTGGCCTGTCGATCCCGTACGGCGCCACAATCCCGGTGCGGGCCCACCTCGAGTGCCTCGAGCCCGGAGTCGCGAGTGGCGAGATCGTCGTGGAGGGCGCCCCTCTGTCGGTGTACATCGAGTGCGACAACCCCCAGTGGCGTCAGATGCTCTGGTACGACAGGCGCCTGATGCCCGGTGGGACCCGGCTCGACTTCGACCATATCCGGCCGACGACCTTGCGTCCGTTCGGCCTGATGTGGGCCGGTCCGAGCGAGGAGGGCCAGACGATCGAGCTGCGGATCGGATTCTCCCTGCGGGGCGTCGAGCAGGCCAAGCGTAACCTCGAGGCGGACTGCGGAACCGGACCGGCGCAATTCACGCCTCGCCGCGAGCGCACCCAGAAGGTCTGGCGTAAGAAGCTCAAGGGCATCACGGTCAGGACACCGTCTGCCGCTCGCCAGACGGTGTTCTCGACGGCGCTGTACCACGCCCTGATCAAGCCCTGCCTGGCCCCGTCGGAGAGCCCGTTCTGGCCGACGGACGGGCCGTTCGTGTTCGATATCAGCACGATGTGGGACATCTACCGCACCCAGCTGCCGCTGATCACCGCACTGATGCCGGAACGGGCCGTCGAGCTGGCGAACGCGATGATCACCATCTCGGAGGAGGAGGGCAACTTCCCCATCGGGTACCGGATGGCCCGGGGGAGCGACCGCTTTTCACGCCAGGCGAGTGCTCTGGCCCACACCTTTCTCTCCGACCTGTGCCAGCTCGGCCTGCCCGGCATCGACTGGGACTGGGCCCTCGTGCACATGTCCGACGACCTGCGCCGCACCTACGGTGAGGAGTTCCTGGTGCACGGGGAGGCGCATCCGATCAGCCACACCCTCGACCTCGCGTTCGGATACTGGTGCACCGCGAAGGTTGCCGGGCATGTCGGCGACAGGGCCCTCGTCGAGCAGTTCGTCGCCCTGGCCGAGCGCTGGGTGAACGCCTACGACCCGGTCACCGGTCTCCTGAAGGACTCCACGTACTACGAGGGCACCCGGCACAACTACTCGTTCCGGCTGGTGCACGACATGGATGCCCGCATCGCCCTGAGTGGAGGGGCCGAGCGGTTCATCGCGCAGCTCGACGAGTTCTTCGGCTACGGCGCCGAGCCGGTGAAGCAGCTCGTCCGGGGCTCCGGCCCGGAGGAAATCATTGCCGGCTATCGCCTTGGCCGATTCGAGGGGCTCAACAACGAACCCGACATGGAAGCGCCGTGGTCGTACCACTACGTGGGTCGGCCGGACCGCACGGCCGAGATCGTGCACAACATCGTGCACCAGCAGTTCGGCACCGGGCGGGGCGGGCTCCCGGGCAACGACGACTCCGGTGGACTGAGTTCCTGGTTCGTGTGGGCCTCACTCGGGCTGTTCCCCGTCGCCGGCCAGAACATCTTCCTCGTCAATGCGCCATCGTTCGAGAAGTCGACGTTCTCTGTCGGTAAGCACTCGTTCACCATCCGTACTCGTGGATTCATTGAACCGACACCCGGCGGACCCGTACAGTATGTGCAGGCTATGGAATTCAACGGGGAACCGCTCGAGCGCACGTGGCTCAGCGGAAACGAATTCCACGCGGGTGGCGACCTCGTCGTGGAATTGGGGCCTGAGCCGAGCAGCTGGGGAACGACGGACTTCCCACCCTCGACGCCATCATCCTTGTCACCATCACGAGCGTCACGATCCACGGGAGAGACACCATGAATTCTGTTGAGAACCGGCTTGTCATCGTGGTCCGGGCCGATCCGGTCATCTGCGGCCACTCCGTCGAAGCGCGCAACCTCGCGGAGACCGCGCTCGAGCGCGGCTTCGACGAGGTGCGGATCGTCACGTGGCCGATCGACAAGCTCCAGGCCTCCGGGCTGCCGCTCAAGCCGCTCGACTCCGTGCTGCCGTACAGCAAGGGAATCTTTGTCGACCGGCCTGCTCCGGTCGGCGACTACAAGGTGCTCGACGGCCGCCACCTCGCCGGGGTCACCGGCCGGCTGATCGAGCTCTTCACCGACGGCGTGCCGACGGTGTGCCTGTCGCTCTACCTGACCCCTCACACGCTCGCCGTCTCCGATGCAGTCCGGGCCGCCTGGGGGACCGGGCTGCCGGTCAACGTCACGACGATTGCAGAGGCGGTCGGTTCGGATGTCACGAACGTCGTGCGTACCGCCGTCGAGGAGGGACGGTTCGGCGCCGCAGCGCACATCCTGTCGAGCTACCTCGGCCAGGACTACTGTGTCGCCGTCTCCGAATACACCCGCCAGCTCATCATCACCGAGGCGGAGCTCGTCGACGAGCACCATGGCACCCGGTACGCGGCCCAGTGCCGCGAGCGGATCACGATCTCCTACCCGGCGATCGACGCCGACTCGTACCTGCACCTCGACGAGAGTGTCATCGAGGATGTGCTGACCGCCCGCGGTCTCGAACGCGACGGGTACATCCTGTTCCTTTCCCGTCTCACCGCGGCGAAGGGCGTCGACGATCTCATCGCGGGGTACGCAATCAGCGCGGCCAGCCAGAACAAGATCCTCGTGATCGCGGGCCGTGGCCCGCAGTCCGAGGCGCTCCGGGCGATCGCCGCGGCCTCACCGCTCGCCGACCGCATTCGGTTCCTCGATGACGTCGGTGATGCGGAGAAGCCGTACCTGATGGCCGGATGTGCCGCCTTCGTGCTTCCGAGCAAACCACGGCCGGAGTTCGTGGAGACGTTCGGCATCGCTTTGGCCGAGAAGATGCTGGCCGGCGGCGGTCCCGTGATCACGACGGTCACAGGCGGCATCGGCGAAGCGGTGGGCGACCACGCCCTGATCATCCCCGTCGAGGACCCGCAGGCGATCGCCGAGGCGATCGACCACGCAATCCTCGAAACCACGGCGGATGAACGCAGGGACTGGGCAGACCGAGCGCGCGAGTACGCGATGCAGTTCGACCGGCGCAACGTCTTCGACAAGATGTTCGCCCCGTTGCGCGACACCGCCGAGGTCCCGCACCAGTAGGAGCCGCAGCAGTAGGAGCGGAGCCGGGGGTCAGACCAGTCGCGGGCGAGCCGGCGGGTCTGAAACCGTGAAGTCTGAAGCGGTGGCGTCTGAAGCGCCGATGTCTGAACTGCCGGGGTCCGAAATGCACAGTTTCGAACGCCGATAGTGCGGAACACGGTGGCTAAGCCGCTGCCGCTGGCGCTGGCGCTGCCGCCGTCCCCGCTACACCGCCGATCTTCCTCGTCAGTCGCCGTCCCGGAGGATCGGGCTCGTGCTGGTGAGGAGGAGGGGTCTCTGTCGGGGGTCGAGTCCGGGTGGTGGGGTGAGCCAGTATCGGCCCCTGTCGTCGCGGGTGATGCGCCAGTGTTCGTTGTGGAGTCTGAGGTGGTCGGCCCGGCAGAGCAGGATCCCGTCGTCGAGGTTGGTTTCGCCGGTGTCGTCTTTCCAGTGGCGGATGTGGTGGGTTTCGGTCCAGGAGGGTGGTCGGTCGCAGCCGGGCCACATGCAGCCGCCGTCGCGGATGGCGAGGGCGGCCCGTTGGGCGGGGCTGAAGGTGCGTTGTTCGCGGCCGAGGTCGATGCCGCTGCCGTGGTCGTCGAAGGTCACGTCGAGGATCCCGCTGTCGCAGAGGTTGCGTTCCAGGGTTTCGGTGGAGACCGTGACTGCGGTGCCCTCGATGACGCCCGGCTGGAGTGTTGGCGTCTCGGTTTCGGGGTTCGCCCCGGCATCGTCGGTTGGTTCGCCTGCGATGGGAGCCTGCTTTCCGGGTTCGGTCGCGATCGTCGCGGACCCGGTGGGCGCAGTCCCTGTGGGTGCCATACCGGTCGATAAGGCTTCGGTCGGTGCGGTGCCGCTCGGGGCCGTGCCACTCGGTGCGGTGTTCCGGGGGCGGATGGTGACCATGCGGACGGCGGGACTGCGGCCGCCGGCGATGCGCTTCGGGTCGGCTTTCACGCCGAGTTTGGTCAGGGCGAGGAACGCGTCCGCGGTGAGTTGCTCGGTGGTGCGCGGGTCGTCCTGCACCCGTTTCGCCCACGCGGCTTGTTCCTTGTCGACAAACCGCACCCCGCCACGCCTTGGGCTGGTGATGGCGTCGTAGGTCTGCATCAGGTATTCGCCGTCTTCCGGGGCGAACAGGCCCACCATGCGCACCTGCCCCGTGTGGAGCCGGTAGAACCGCAGGGACCGGTCGTCGTAGGCGGCTTTCTCGCGGGCGGCGATGCCGGCCTCATCGAGTACGTCCCGCACCCTTCTGGCCCGTTTGAACAACTGGTCGGCGTTCAGGGTGCGTGCCTCGGTGAGGAGCCGGGTGAGGGCGGTGGCGAGTTTCTCCGGTGTGATCGCCCGGTCCAGGTCGCCGAGGCCTTTGCGGAGCGACTCCGCTTTCTCGACGCTGAGCCAGCCCTGGGCGAGGGCCCGGCCGATCGGCGTGTGCCACGGCGGCACTACGGCCGGCGGCACCGGATGCTCGATCGGTGGCAGGTCGGGAGCGGCCACGTCGAGGGGCGGAGTTTCGTCGAGCAGCTTCTCGGCCTCGGCGGCCTCCCGGGCGGCTTTCTCGGCGGCGTCGGCTTCGGCTAGCAAACGGCCGACCGCGAGCAGCTTGGCCGCGTCGCCCTTGCTCGACCCGGAAACGTCCTGGAGCAGGTCTTCCGGGGAACGGTAGCCCTTCCGGGCGGCGAGGCCCTTCCCGCCGAGTTCGGGCCGGGACCGGCGGGCGAGGGTCGCCGCGAACCACGCCGCCTGGGTGTCGAGTGCCCGCCGGGCGCCAGCGATGAGTACCTGTCCTTCCAGCACGGCCTCGTCGGTGAGCGCGTCGACAATCGTCGACGAGCCACCGAGCCCGGCGATGACATCCGCCAGCGACCGTAACCCGGCGAGTACACCGCCGCCCTGCCCCGGGCTCTTCCGCACCGGATCGCCGTGCCCCGACTCGCCGAACACCCGATCGCGATACGGCTGATCGGGTGAAGCGGGCGACTCCGGGAGGTTGGTGATGCCCCCACGTTACGACCGACCACCGACACTCTCTGAGTATCGCTCAGGTCTGTCAAAACTCCGTCTGACCAGCAAACTGTTGAGGACAAGTCGTCACTCAAATGCTTCGAAAAAACGGTCACGGAACTCGTCCATCCGCCATTCGGGTGCCGTGCGATCCGGCAGCATTCCCGGTTGCCAGTGCCAGGGAGCGATCCGACTCATGACACCGGGGTCCTGGGAGATGATGCTGATCGGCACAGTGTGGTTCGCGCCTTCGCCACTGACAACAGTCGCCGGTTGGTGGTCGCCGAGTACGACGAGGACGAGGTTCGGGTTGCCGTAGGTGGTGAGGAACGAGATGAGCGTGCTGAGCGTGTATTCAACCGATTGTCCGTAGAGCTGCTGCACCAGATGCGGGTTCTGCCAGACCTCGCTCGGAGACAGCCCCTGGTCCGGCTGGGGGTCGTAGATCGAGCCGTCCCTGACCGCGGTCCACGGCACCTCGTGGTGCAGGGGAGTCCACGGGGTGTGCGAGGACACCAGGTCGTTCTCCGCCATCAGCGGACGGTGCGGTCCTGCCAGCTCGTGCTTCTGAAAGTATGCCCAGGTGTACTGGTCGGGTATCAGGGCATAGCTGAACGGAGGACCCTGATATCCGACGTTCTGGGAGGTGAGTTCTGTGCCGAAATGATAGAACGATCGGCCGATCGGCCACGGCCCGGTGTCGGAGGGCACGTCACTGATGGTGTCCCAGCCCGCCTCGGAGAATGCCCTGCTGAGGGTGAGCCGGTTTCCGGCGGTGACCTGATCGTATTTCTGTTGTGAATCGATCCAGAGCCCGGTCTGCAGGGTGGAGTGGGCGAGCCAGCTGATTCCGCCAAACGTCGGCGAGGTGAGAAAGGCGCTGCGTTCCTGGTAACCCCTGGCTGCGAGCGCTGCGTTTCCCCTGCGCAAGACGTCGTCGACGCCGACGGAGAAGAACGTGTCCTGAACGGCGACCTGGCCATAACTTTCGATGAACGCGACGATGACGTCCTTTCCCTTCAGTCCGGTGAGGAGAGTGGATGACGGCAGTCGGGCGTATTCGTCGGTTGCGCTCGCGCGCGCGAAGCTGGCCTGGTCGGCATCCGCGATCCTGACCTGCTCGGCTTTCTCGACGACCGTGTGGATCGTGTCCGCAGCGGCGACGGATTCGCCGGGCACGACCTGGGCGCCGCTGAGTCCGAGCACGATCCAACTCGCTGAGATCACGACACCACCGATCGCTGCCGGGCGGCGGTGCCGACGCATGGCGTCCGAGATCCGAAGGAATGCGCTAGCGAGTAATAGAGAGACAGCCAGGAAGGCGAGCGGGATCAGGACGAGTAGCGCGACCGATGCGACCGGGCCGGCAGAATCCCGGAGGACACCGTAGGCATCCCGCACCGCCGGCCAGCCGGTCACGACATTGAATGGCTGACCGACCGTCGATCTGAACCCACGATCGAGAGCCGCGAGGGCGATGGTTGCGACGAAGACCATGGCGGCGAGGATCGAGACGCTCCGGCGAGCGAACGGACGCCGCAGCCCCGCCAGGATTACGACGACGACGACCGCTTCCAGGGGAACGCGAACCAGGGCCAGCACCGACCCCGTGCTGATCCATCCAGGAGCGAGGACGGCGACCAAGGCCAGGACGAGGGCCGCGACCAGGCCCACCCGTCGTCGAACCGTCGGCGGACGGTTGGCGCTCACCGCATTCCCACCATGACCGGCGTCGTGACCACAGCCGGGTGGGCGTCCGCGTCGTGCTCGGTGAACCGATCTGAGAGCGCGTAGCGCATCAGGACCATGTCGCCGATCGGCCTGGCTTCTGCGAGGTGAGCCCGCCGCTCACTGGTCCAGGGAAACACGGCGTCGCCGACGAAGCGGGCACCCCCGGCCGAGCCGACGAAGAACGGCGCCACGCACAACTGGAGCTCGTCGACAAGATTCGCGGCCAGAAACTGCGTGTGGACTATCGCTCCTCCCTCGACCATGAGCCTGCCGATCCCGCGCCGGCCCAGGTCGGCCAGGAGGTCGGACATTCTCACGCCACCGTCCAGTCCGACGACAACGGCGGCGGGTTCTAGCCGTCGCCGGAGGCCACCGGCCAGCGGTGCGGGGCAGTACACGAGCCGAGTGGTGTCGCCCGAGGTGAAGAATGCCGCGTTCGGATCGAGATCGCCCGTCGCCGTCACCGTGACCTTCCACGGTGAGCGCGGCAGGCCGGCTGCCTCTCGACGGTTCTGCCGTGCGGCGCTCCTCACCAGCAATCGCGGGTTGTCGGCTCGCACGGTTCGTGCACCGACCAGGATGGCGTCGTGGCGTGCCCGCACGGCGTCAACGCGATCGAGGTCGGCCGCATTCGACAGGGTGAGCCGCGGTGGACGCGCTGTGTCGAGATACCCATCGAGCGAGATGGCGCTGCTCAGGGTGACGTATGGCGTGAGTGTCACGGTGTCTCCTCGTGGTCGAGAGCGTGGTCGAGAGCGTGCGGAACCAGAATGGACTCCGGTCGTCGCAGACGAGCGGCGACAGCGGCGGCGACGAGCGCGCCCGGCGCGATCGAGAGGATCGTGAGCACACCGAACAGGGTGGATGCCGCCACCCCCGCCGGCGCGCCCACACCCGCGAGTGCGAATGCCCAGCCGGCGATGCCCTCGCGAGGTCCCCAGCCGCCGATGTTCAGCGGGATCGAGGCGCCGAGCAGGATCACGAGAGCGAGAGTGATCATCCGCACCCCGGACATCCTCTCGCCAACGGCCAGCGTTGCGAGCGTGAGTGTCGCGACATGGCAGCCGACGACGATGACCGACGCGAGCGCGACCTGAAGGGAGGTGCGCAGCGATCCGAGGCCGGCCCGGAGTTCGTGCGCCTCGCTGAGCAGCACCGCACGGGCGCGGGCGCTCAGCGCTATCGCAGCGGCAAGCCCGGCGACGACAATGCCGAATCCGATCCCGAGCGCCGGCAGCAGGTAGCCCTCGAACTCGGTTCCGAAGCACGCCAGCACGACCAGCGCCAGGGCGAGCTGCACCACCTGCCCCGACACGCGTTCTACTGCGACCGCGCGCGCGGCGGGCCTGACGCTTGTACCGCTCGGGCCGCTGTCGACTGCTCGGCGGATGTCCCCGACGATTCCGCCGGGAAGGATCGTGTTCAGGAACTGGGACTGGTAGTACATTCCGACGGCGGTCGATAAGCGGAGCGGAACTCCCAGGCGCGTCGCGATGAGCTGCCACCGCCACGAGGCAGCCACCGTCGCCACGGCAGCAAGGAGCAGGGCCGCACCGATCGTCGGTCCGTCCAGGCTGAGGATTCCCCGCAGGAACGGGCCCGTGCCCACCTGGCCGATGACGCCGACGAGGACGGCGGCGCCGAGGACCGGACGGAGGGCACGGCGGAAACCCGCCGACCGTAACGCCTGGCGAATCCGGGTTCGGACGCGGAGGGTCATCCGCGCGGCCAGGCCAGCAGGTCGACGTGGCGGATGCGCGCTGCCAGCTCCCCGCGTCCGATCTGGGACATCCGAAGTCGCCGGTAGCGCCCGGCCTCAGCGCTCAGCCGAGGATCCTGCTCGACGGCGGCGTCCACCCATCCGCTGAACCAGTCGACGAGCAGGCGGTGCCTGGTGTGGTCGAGCAGCCATTCCGTGACGGTCTGGCGCACATCCCAGCCGGCCTGTGTGAACAGACCGCGCGCAATCGCCGCGCCGTACGGACCGAGCTGCCTCCGATTGTCTGCCAGTCGGAGCTGATGTGCGTTGAAGGCATCCTCGAACGCTGCGTCGAGGTCGTCCCGGGGGCGCAGGCGCACCCGGCCCGTCACGCTGAGAGTCAGAAGAGCGGGGCAGCGGGCTCCGACGCAGGCGTCCACGATGGTGTGGGTCTCGTGGGAGGTCAGCACATCGAGCAGAGCGGATGCGGTCACCAGGGACGCTCCCGCCAGGTCGGATGCCCGCAGGTCGGCGAGATTTCCCGGTCGGGCCACAACGGAGATCAATGCCGAGTTCCTGTCCTGCGGACGGATCCGATTGATGGCCGATTCGATCAGGTCCGGATTCCAGTCGTGCAGGATCCACGTCTGGGGTCCGGGAAGCAGGGGAGCGAGCCAGCGCATCATCGAACCGGTCCCGCTGCCGAGATCGTGAACGATGACGGGTCCCTCAGGGACCTTCGTCGCGGCGGCGAGCGCAAGGTCGTGTGAGCGCGCAACGGCGTCCTCCGGCTCACGCAGCGCCAGCCATTCCTGACTGACGAGGGGAATACTCGTCATGGGCAAACCGCCGTTTCGCTGAGTGCCACCTCGGTGAGCGTCGACGCAATAGTGGCGACCGTCGCGCTCCAGGGCCTGGCCCGTCTGCTGGCCGCCACGGCGGCTCCCTTGAGCTGCGACCTCAGTACCCCACTCGCGAGCCAGTGGCGCAGCGCGACTTCGAGCGCCCGCGGGTCCTCCGGCGCGACGAGGATCCCCGCCGATTCGTTCGAGAGCGCTTCCGGTATCCCACCGACACGGGAGGCCAGGACGGGGATGCCGCGGGCCAGGGCCTCTGTGACGACCATCCCGAAGCTCTCGTACCGGGATGGCACGACGACAAGGTCGGTCCCGGCGTATGCGTTGTCCAACTGTGGTCCGGCCAGCGCACCCGTGAACCGTGCCCTGCCGGTGAGGCGAGTCCGGCGGCGGGCGCGCGTCAGCTCGTCGACAAAAGCGGGGGCACCGTCGAGTGATCCGACGAAGGTGCACGTCCACCCGGAAACGTCGGTGAGGTGCGCCAATGCGTCCAGCAGCAGATCCTGGCCTTTGTGCGGGGCGACCACGCCGACGCACAGCAGCCGGTCGCCTGCTGGTGTAGCGTTCGCCGTGGTGGCGGGATCCGTCCCCGGGTAGGCGACGACGACGTCGCCGGGCTCTGAGTCGTGACGCGTGATGATCTCGGACCGGGTCCATCCGCTCGTGGCGATGATGCGTTTCGCAGCCCGGAATGCGTCTCGTTCGCGGCTTTCGGCAGTGACCATGTGCGCGAGGACTACCAAGCGGAGCCGGGTGGCCTGGAGGCCCAATGCCACCGATTCGCGGGCGGCGACCAGGCCGTCGACCAGGGCGAGCGCACCGTCCGGCAGCCTCGACAGGGTCTGGGCCGTGAGCGTGCCGTCATCCGGCGGGATCGGAACCATGTGCACCTCCCAGCCGCGGCGTCGGAGCCCATCGCGAACGTGCTGGTCGTAGACGTTGCCACCGCTGACCCTGGCGGGGTCGTCGATCGCTGCGGGCACGAAGAAGGAGACCCGACTTTCGGCGGACATGCTCATGGCGTCCTCGTGTAGCTTGCCCACGCGATGTGTGACTCATGGAGCGTGACCGTGATGGAGTCCAGCTTCTGAACGGGGCCGAGCGACCCTGCCTGCACCTCTTCGGCCAGCCGATCCGCGATCGCTGTGCAGAGCACTTCCGTGGTTGTGTTCCGGCCCCGGAACCGCGGCTCTTCATCGAGGTTGCGGTACGTGAGCGACCCCGTGATCTCCGCGAGCGCACTCGCGAGTCTGCCGATGTCCACCACGACGCCGTTGGCGTCGAGGCCGCCCGCAGCGACGGTTGCGTCGACGATGAATGTGGCTCCGTGGAGTCGCTGGGCAGCACCGAAGGCGTCGCCCGTGAGACTGTGGGCGATCATCAGATGATCCCGGACCGTAACCGTGTACGTCATTCTGGTTCTCCCCACATGATGGTGTGACACAGAACATCCGGAGCCCCCCGGGCGAGGCTCGCCATCACCTCGGGAAGGTCGCGCCACGAGGATTCACCGGTCAGCACGGCATCGAAGGCCGGGTCGTGCAGGAGCCGCAGGGCCAGCTCAAGGCGTTCGCGCGTCGACCGGTTTCCCCGGCGACTCGCTGCGACCGCTCCGACCTGGCTCGACCGGATCGTCAGTCGTCGCGAGTGGAAATCGGCACCCAGCATGAGCGTGACCGGTCGATCGCCGTACCAGCTCGCCTCCACGACCTCACCGTCGGTGGCCACTGTTTCGAGGGAGAGCTGCAAGCCGGCGGCCGAGCCGCTCGTGTTGATGACGATGTCCCGGTCACCGGGCGGCCGCGCGGCGTCGACGAAGCCAACGCCCAGTCGATCGGCAACCGCCTGGCGCGCCGGGTTGACGTCGATCAAAACGACTTCGACTCCGGGGATGCTGCGGAGCAGTCGTGCGACACAGCATCCGATCATGCCCGCGCCGATGACGGACACGCGGTCGCCGACGAGAGGACGGGCATCCCAGAGCACATTGACGGCCGTTTCGACCGCGCCCGCGAGCACGGCGCGGCGTGCCGGGATCCCGGCGGGAACCGGCACGACCGCATCGGCAGGGACGACGAATGCTGACTGGTGGGGGAAAAGGGTGAACACGATCCGGCCTCTGAGGGATTCTGGTCCCCGGTCCACGACGCCGACATTCAGGTAACCGTATTTGACCGGCCCCGGAAAGTCGCCGTCCTGGTGGGGGGCACGCATCCGGTCGAACTCACTGACCGGGACCTGTCCGCTGAAGACCGAAGCCTCGGTGCCTCGGCTGACTCCGGTATAGAGCGTCCTCACGAGCACCTCTCCCTCGCCGGGTTGCGGCAAGGGTTCCCGCCGGAGAACCCCGACGTGGGGCGATTCCACCCAGAAAGCGTAAGTCTCGAGCACAGTCCCTCCCGTTCGTGAACGATTGATGCCGGAGCGCCGTCTTAAAAGATGGGTTAACACAGAAACGAGACAGGGATGCATAGAGTTCAATTCGCTCCGATTTCGTCGGTGATCGCCGGGACCGCCGCCGCGACGTGCCTCGGCCTGGCCGCTGGGTCCTGGGGCCGGTCGTGGGTGCCCGCCGCCGGCTGGCTAGTGGCCCTCGGCTACCTGATGATTTCGAATGCGCTGCTTCTGCGCGGGCTCCAGCGGAGACACGCGACTCGTTTCGGGCCCGCGAACATGGTCACTGCGGCGCGGTCGACGCTCGTCGGGGTCATCAGCGGGATCGTCGTCGTGTCGTTCCTCGCGCCGATACCCGTCGCACTGATGGTGGCCCTGGTCGTGCCTGCCCTCGTTCTGGACGCCGTCGACGGCTGGGTCGCGCGGCGTACGAATTCCGCGAGCGAGCTCGGCGCGCGGTTCGACATGGAAGTCGACGCGTTCCTGTTGCTCGTGCTGAGCGTTTACGTGGCGAAGGACCTGGGTACCTGGGTCCTCTGGATCGGCACCATGCGGTACCTCTTCGTCGTTGCCGGGTGGATCTTCCCCTGGCTCTGCCGGTAGCTGCCATATCGTTATTGGCGGAAGGTCGTCACGGCCGTGCAGGGCATCGCCCTGGCGATGGCCGCGACACGGCTTCTCCCCGGTGTTGATGCCCTGCTCGTCGCGCTGGCGCTCGTCCTGCTGGTCGAATCCTTCGGGCGCGACGTGGTCTGGCTCGCCGCACGACGGTCAGAGAGTGGCGATGAACGGTTGGCAGAGCGCGCCTAGGCCGACGACATCCTGACCCCGATCAGGAATGGCGAGCGACGGAGCTTCAGGCGTGATCCGTGAAGGCACCCCGGTAGTCATGGACGAACGTCGTCAGGGAGCGTGGTGCCCGACCGAGCACGTTCGCGACGGTGGGCGTGACGGTGGAGGCGTAGCCAGCCCGGAAGATTTCAAACAGCGCGAGGATGTCCTCGACCTGCCCGGCTGGCAGTCCGAATCCCAGCAGGTTCTTGCGGGTGACCTCCGGTGGCGTGTCGACGTAGTGGACGTCGTGGCCGAGCTCCGCGGCGAAGGCGGCTGCGGCGTCGCCATACGTGAAGGCCTCGCTTCCGGTCAGCACGAGCGACTCTCCGGTGTGCCCGCCCGTGGTGAGGACGGCTGCGGCGACCTCGGCAATGTCGCGTGCGTCGATCATCGAGACATGCCCGTCTCCGGCCGAGGCATAGATGGCCCCTGCCTTGATCGTCTCGGCGCTACTGAGCAGATTCTGCATGAAACCGTTCGGCTGCAGGATCGTCCAGCTCAGGGCCGATGCCTTGAGGTGCTCGTCCAGCGAGAAGTGCCCGCGCCCGAAGCTCGTCGTGGCGTCGGGCGCGGCTCCGAGCACCGACAGCCGCACGAGCTGTTCGACGCCGGCAGCCTCAGCGGCGTCGATGAGCGGCCGCTGCAGGTCGAAGAACCCTTCGGGTGACGGCGAGTTCAGGAAGACCCTCTCGGCGCCCGTGAGCGCGGCGCTCACTGAGGAGGCGTCCCTCAGGTCACCGGACACGATGTCGACGCTGTCCCCGAATGCGGCCCGGGCCTTGTTTGCGTCGCGTACCAGGACTCGGACAGGGGCGTCCTGGTCGAGCAAAGTTGCAACCAGATGAGAGCCGATGTTGCCTGTGGCACCGGTCACCAGAATCATGAGATGAACCTCCAGGTCGGATCGGGAGGAGCAGTGCAGAGAGCAATCTACAGCGTGTGCCCACATTTCGGAACTGCAGGCGACACGCTGCCGTCCTGCGGCGTCTCGTGCGCTGGAGAAGTGGATGCTCTGCCGCTATCTTCAGTGAACGGGAAACGCCGAGAGAAGGAGTGCTGCGATGACTCAGTATCGAGCGGTCTTCGACGCAGAGATTGCATTCTCCAACGGCGGTGGGCTACAGGCGCAGGGCTTTCGCGTCGACGTCCCCGAAGCACACCTGAGGGACGAGGAAATCGGTCGACCGTTCATTACGTCGTGCATCTGTTGATGACAGAAACGGTGGACCTCCGCAATGTGCGCATCATCGAAGAGGCTCACAAGCGCACCCGCGGCGGTCCAAGCGACCCGCGGCGGTAGAGAAAGCGCTCCAGCGGTGACCGCCGGGATCCGGGGCTGACGCCGTCTTCTTGCAGGGCTACAAGCTGTGGGAACAGTGTGGTTCGTCCAGCCCAAGATCGCGCGCTGGTCCGGCGCGTAGTTCGACGCCCTCGATTACGGTCGGTTGGCTGAGCCCTAGTGCCGGTCCCCAGCTTGTCATTTCGTGTTGCGGATCAAAATCGTCATTCGTCAGTGGTGGAAAAGGGGTGTGGTCCCTTTCTTCTCGGTGCGGGACGAGAAAATGGGCCGTGCGCGCGAGGGAGGGCCGTGCTGAGCGCCCGATTCCCGTGCTGCGCCGGTGGGTGAGCGCGCTGAGGGCCACGGCGACGGGTTGGGTCAGAGTAGACCGCGCGGTGGGCGGTACTGATACTGCAGATCAGCGTCTTGGATAAACCGAATGATGCGCGCCGGCGACCCGGCGACGACCACTCCCGCGGGGACGTTGGCGGTGACCACACTCCCCGCCCCGACTATCGAGCCGGCACCGATGGAAACGCCGGGCAAAATGATGGCACCCGCTCCGATCCAGACGTCGTCATCGATGTGCACAGGCGCCGAGAATTGCGATCCGTCGCGGCGGAGATCAGGGTGCACAGGATGTCCGGTCGTGGTGATGAGTACGTTGGGTGCGAACATGACGCGGTCGCCGATATGGATTTCCACGTCGTCAACCAGGGTGAGGTTGAAGTTGACATAGACGGAATCGCCGAGGTGCACGTGGTTTCCGTAGGCCACCCGTAGGGGCGGCTCAACCCAAACGTTTTCTCCCATACTTCCCAATAGTTCACGCAGGATACGCTGACGACCTTCATCGTCGCGTGCTCGGGTTGCGTTGAAATCGTCGGCGAGATCCTTGCCGCGAAGGCGCTCCTCCGTGAGCTTTTCGAGGCCGGCTCCGGAGTCAGTGTAGAGGTGGTGCTGGTTCATCCGGTCGCGCACGTCGCGTTCGCGAGGGTCCACGTTCTCGTCGTCAGTGCCGATTGTGGTGTGGTCATTCATTTCTTGGATCCTTTGAGTCTGGGAGTCGGGTGGTAAACGTAGCTCGATGCTCGATGGCCATCCACTCGGGAGTATCCGAGAGGAAGTAGGCGTCTGCGGCGGCCTCACATTCGGCGCATGTCGAGAACATATGACTGGGCGCCTCGTTGTGAATGCTCTCGTACTGAGTGCTCGGCGACGGTTTGGAGGACAGCGCGAAAGCGAAGGCAAACACGAGGACGCCCGCGGCGGGCACGATCAGCAGGCCGAAACGAACGGTGGATGCGTCGGCTATCGCGCCGATAATGGGAGGTGACAGGAGAAAGCCGACGCGTAGCAGCCAGCTCACAATGGTGAGTCCCGTGCCAGGGCGGAATCCCGGCAGCTCGTTTGCGGCGTGCATCGCCGCCGGGATAAGCGTGGCGACGCCGAGACCGGCGAGACCGAATCCGATCACGGTGCCGAGAACGGTGGGAAAGGCCAGGGCGAGGCCCATTCCGACGAAGGCGATGGTGCCGCCCGTGCGTGCGACTAGGCGCTGCCCGAAGCGGTCTACAAGTCGATCGCCGACAATCCGACCGACGAACTGCATTCCCTGCAGAGCGATGAATCCGGCCCCGGCGATGAAAGCCGATGCTCCTAGCGAGCCTGACAAGTAGATTGCTGCCCAAGAACTTCCTGCGTCTTCGACGATGGCGCCCGATGCTGCGATGACCACAAGAGCGACGAGAATTCCGTAGCGGCTCAACAATCTCGGAGGCCGCATCAAGTTGGTGGTACCGGTGCCCCCTGTCACGGTCGCAGGAGAACCGGCAGTGATTGGCTCGGCGCCGGGGAGCAGGAAACGGTAAGCGAAGGCTGCCATGAGACTGAAGAACACAGCCGAAACGGTCAAGTGCGTCACAACGGGCACCGCGAATTGTGCGGCGACTGCGCCGAGAATTCCTCCGAGAACTGCACCCACACTCCAGACCGCGTGGAAAGAGTTCAGAATCGAGCGGTTGTACAGCCTCTGAACGCGCAGCCCGTGAGAGTTCTGGGCTACGTCGGTGATCGAATCCATAGCGCCAGCGAGGAAGAGTCCCGCAGCAAGAATTGCGCCGACCGGTGCCACCCCGGCAAGCACGATTCCAGCCGCCGACAACACAGTTGCAAGAATCGCCACTCTCGCCGAGCCGAACCTCCGCACAAACGATCCGGCCGTCAACCCGGCGAGAAGCGCTCCAAGAGCAAACGCCGACACTGCAAACCCAAACGCGCCATTAGTCAGGTCAAGATGCGCCTTGATCTCTGGGTACCGCGGCAGAAGGTTGGCGAAGATTGCGCCGTTCGTAAAGAACAACATCGCCACACCAACGCGAGCGCGGACGGCCTCCCGAGGTGGATGCTGCGATTCATTCGTCGGAGAAACGATGGGAGAGAATCCTTTCTTTCCAGACGCCGTGAACGTTCACGTGAACGTTCACGGCGACGCTACCAGTAGTCTGTGGTCATGGCAAACAGCGGTTCACAGATCACGATCCTGGACGTGGCACGTGTTGCCGGCGTCTCTCGGCAGACGGTGACGCGAGCCCTCAACGGCCTTCCCGATATCAGCGCCGCCACTCGGGAACGCGTAATCGGCGTCGCGCGCCAGCTGAACTATCGGCCTAATCGTGCGGCACAAGGCTTGGTACGTGGCCGCGATGTCACCATCGGCTTTGTCGTTGATGACCTGCGCAACCCGTTTTATCCTGAACTCGCATCGGCGCTCAGTCGGATCGCTTCGGAGCACGGCTGGAGTGTCATCTTGTCCGATCTCGGTGATGACGAGCAAAAGGCTCGTGCTCGGCTTGAGTCTTTGACGCATCGTGTTGACGCGCTCGTGCTCACCGGGTGCCGCACAAATACCGTTGGGTTGCTTCCCGATGACGCTGTCCGTGGTCGTGCCCTGGGTATCCCCATCATCATGCTTGACGGCTCTGCGGCGGATAGGGTCGATGCGTTCGTCGAGATCGACTATCAGGCCGGGGTTCGCGCGGCACTGGACCACTTAACGGCCAACGGAAGACACCGCATTGCGATGATCGACTCCAGTCATATCGCGTCTTCGCGGCGGCATTCGTATCGTGAGTACCTCCACGAACACGACCTGTCCTGGACCGAAGGATCTGAGTTTCGCGACGACGAGACCCACCAAGGTGGCGTACGAGCGGCTACCGAACTCATCCGCGGATATCCCGATGCGGATGCCGTGCTCGTCTATAACGACGTTATGGCTATTGGCGCCCTGAAAGAATTCGCACGATCCGGCGTTTCTGTGCCCGATGACATAGCCGTGGTCGGAACGGACGGTCTAGCCATTGGTGCCCTCGTCACTCCCGAACTGACGAGTCTTTCGATCGACAAGGCTGAGCTAGCGCAGCACGCCGTTGAACTGGTCGACAATATTCTGTCCGGGCGCGCCCCAGGCGGAACGCGAGAGAGTCGCAGTTCCGGGCTGACGCTCGTGGTACGCGAGTCCGCCTAACAGGCGGACATAGCGGCGGCCGGCGAAGATCTCGTTGGGATCAACTCCATTCGCGACGCCGGCCAGCACCACACTCAGACGGTGCTACGTCGCCCGCTTGAAGACGCCACAGAGCACCACAATCCAGACAGCTGGGATATCTCTCCTGGACGGATGAAATCGATAGTCGCATCTTCGCTATGACCGGCCATAGCCGGCGTTGGAGGCGACGCGCGGAATCTTCATCGCGTGCGCCTTCGAACTACGGTTATCGTGGTAGCCATCCGGTTCGCGTCGCGAGCAAGTAGAGGTTGTCTCATGGGCAGGAACCTGGTCATCTGTCTTGACGGCACGGGCGCCCAACCGCGAGCACGGGGTGACTCGAACGTCATCAAGGTGTTCGGGATGCTCGACCTCACCGACCCGACGAAACAGATCGCCTACTACGACCCGGGGGTGGGCACATTCTCGTCGTCCGCCTCGTGGGGTCCGCTCGCGCGTTGGCTTTCGCGTGTCGGCGGGCTTGCGTTCGGGAATGGGCTTCGCCAGAACCTGGGCGAGGCATACACCTGGCTGATGCAGGAGTGGGCTCCGGGTGACCGCATCTTCGTGTTCGGATTCAGCCGCGGCGCCTACACCGCCCGCGCTCTATCAGGCATGCTGCGCACGATCGGCCTTCTTCATGCCGGCTCTGAGAACCTCGTGCCCTATGCGGTTTCCGAGTTCACCAAGCGCAGCAAGGATGACCGCCCCAAGGGACAGGACGGCGACACCACCCCGAGCGGGAAGACCCCCGCCCGTGGCGCGCCTCGCACCCCGCAGACCGTCGCGTCGAGGGCATTCTGGGCCGGAATCGACGAGTTCTCCGAGAACTTCGCCCGCAAAGTCAACGGCCGGAGTACCGTGCCCGTCGCGTACCTCGGCGCATTCGACACGGTGAAGGCGGCGGGGTTCCTCAAGTGGGATATCAAATGGCCCTATACGCGCAAGCTGGACAACGATGTGCGCGTGCGTCATGCCGTGTCGATCGATGAGAAGCGCCGACCCTTCCGCGAATACCTCGTCACGCCGTCGCCTCAGTCCCAGCTTGAGGAGGTCTGGTTCGCGGGCGTGCACACGGATGTCGGGGGTACCTTCGAGGACGACCCGCGCCTCTCGAACATCACCCTCAAGTGGATCGTCGAGGGCGCCCTTGAGGAAGGAATGCTCGTTGAACCGGGTCAGTACGCGAAAGCGTGCACCGTCACTCAGCTGAGCTCCGACGGAACCGTGCACTCGAATAGCTGGATTTGGAAGATCTTTATCGACCGAACACGCCCGATCCCGGCGAACGCGTTCATCCATTCGAGCGTCAGGCCCCGCATGGAGGCCCCGGGCCTCTATCGAAGGCGGATCCCGTCGGGCGTGAAGTGGGCTGACCCGAATTGGAGAGACCTCGCGCCAATCCCCGTCCAAGCCGCCAATCCGATCGAGTCCGCGCTCGCGCCTGCGGAGCACCCGGCGCCGACGGCCGTAGCGACCCGACCTGTTACACCGTGAAGGTCACCTGACTCCACAGCAGTCCCGGGTCCACCTCTACCGCGGGTGGCGCGGCGACTGGCGCATCCGCTCGAACCACATGCGTGTTGAGTTGAGCCAGGGCCGTGAGAAGTTCTGCCTTCGGAATGGTGTTCTCCCACTGTTTCACCAGTCCCCAGGGCAGCATCGCATAGGCCCCGTGCCCGAGCACGGATTCAACGAACGGCTTCGGAGTCGCGTTGTGCGATCCATGGTGCCCGATCTTGTAGAACGCGACACTGCTGACGAGTGCCTTCGACACGGGGTCGTCGAGCACGTGCTCCCAGGCCCCTTCCTGCGAGTCGCCCACGAACAGCAACCGCGTCCCGGATACGTCGAGCACGAAGTACACGCTCGTGTTGTTGACGGAACGTTCGAGTACGGCTGCTGCGTCGAGCAGCGCGTCGTCGTCGGTGCCGAGCTGAGTCAGGCGCAGGGATGCGCGCGCGTCCCTCAGCTCCGAAGGGATCGACTGGACGTCCTCAGCCGCCACGACATAGATCGGATCGAAAATGGTCGGTGTTTCGTCGTCGTCGGGGTTCTGGTCGGAGTCGAGTTGCAGCCACTGTGCTGACGCCGGCGGGTCCATCAACGCCAGCTGCTTCGGATCGCGCGACGGGCCGAGCAGGTGGATACTTACCCCCTCGATGGGCATGGCGATCACGTTCTTCGCGGGGTCCCGGTTGGGTACGAACATGACCGGCGGCGTGTTCTTGAACTGGGTGCCGTTGCGACTGAGCAGCCGGTCGGTTGCTTTCGCGTTGCCCATCGAGTTCGCTGCCAGGGAGCTGGCCAATGCCAGCGGAGCCGGCAGGTCCCCTGAGCTCGCCTGGGCCTTCGCCTCGATGAAACCGTGGATCTGGGTCGCCGTCGACACAAGCGAATTGCGCAGCGCCTGGGCCGCCGGATCGCTCGTGTCCTCCACGAACGGGACCAGCACCTGGCCGACGTCGACGCTGGTCCACTCGTCGACTGCGAAGCCGCTGATGTGGTCCTGGTGGTGGTGGGTGGCGACGACAACGTCGAGGTGCGGGGGAGAGCCGGCAGGGGCAACCGCAGTGAGGTCCGCGATGACCGTGTGGACCACATCGGAAATGTCCCGTGTCACACCATTGATCGTCGCGCGGCCCTGACTGTGCACACCGCAATCGACGAGCATCCGCCACACCTGCAGCCCGCGTGTGATCGTGACTCGGAAGCAGTCACCAAAGCCAACGTTGTACATCCGCACGGCAACGGTCGTTTGGTCAGGCATGGGGAACGACTTCCGGCATCGGGACCTCCTCTGCTGCATGCAGAGCCGCGAACGTCATGCGAAGCAGCGAGGGCTGGTCGGTCCAGGCCGCGAGCGCATCCGCCGACGTTACTTGGTCGCTCCACGCCTGCAACGCTTTCGCGCGCTTCGCACCGATCGCAGCGCACGATTCCGCGAACGCTCGCACCGCATCCGGTTTCCCGGTGAATGTCTCCGGTTTCGTCAACGCGTCAGGGTTCGACAAGGGAAGTGGCTTCACCACCACGTGTACGACTTGCCCGTCGACGCGGGCGATCACCGTCGTTCCTGCTCGGATAGCCAGTCGTTTACCCGCGGACAGGGACTGGTCTTCGAGCTCCGGATGGCGTTGCGCGAACTGCGCCACCACGATCGGCCGAGGCTGCAGGTCGGATGCTTGCACGAACACCGCGTGCACGCCCACCAATTCCAGAGGGAGGTCCGGATCCAGGCCGAGTTCGTACGCGTGATATCTGCCCCAGTCGATGAGCGCCGCGACCGTTGCGGAATTCGCTGTCGCCGCCGACGCCGGTTTCAGGGTTCCCGACTTTGCCGCAGGATCCGTCGGCTCCACAGGTCTCGCACGAGTGGATACCCGTGGCGGTGCATCCGATGTGTCCGGCCCCTCGATCTCCGGGTCCGCGTCCGCGCCGGTGATGGTCGTCGACGCCTCGCCGCCCAAGTCGAGGTTCTGCGTCGCCTCCAGAATGAGGGGCGCCAAATCGACACTGTGTGCCCCGCGGGTCAGGCTGAGTTCCGGATCCGCCGGTCCGGGCCAGGTCAATGCTTCCTCTGTCAGCGAGGACACCGACGGCGGATAGATCCCGCGCCGCCGCAGAGCCTCAACGAGGTTCGTCCTCAAACGCATCACATCATCCGGGTAGAGTGCCCGGTCGGCCGTCACGATACCGCGGACCACATCTCCGAACGTCACGTCGACCACCGGCAGGTATTGGAAAGCCCGCACGACCATCCCGAGGATACGGTCTGCATTCCGGATCGCCTCGACCGTCACCCGTTTCACAAGGTCGGTTGGCAAGGCGCCTGGCGGGAGAACTCCGGTTCCGCCGGTAGCCAGCCGGCGCAGATCGTTGATCTGTTTCAAATAGGTGTCGAGGTAGGCGTCGAAGACCGCCGCCACGAAGCACGCCCCCCGCGCGTGCGGCTCTGTCGCCGCCAGGAACGCGTCCGGCGTGCGCGGCGACCCGATGGCCGACCGCAGCGCCGCACCGCGGCCCGTCGACACCCCGAATTCAAGCGCGAGGTCGAGCAACGCCGACCCTTCCCGAAGGTCTGTGCTCGAGTTGGCGACCGCCTCAGCCACCACGTCCGGGAAGAGAAAGTGGTGAAACAGCGCCACCAGGTCGGCGAATGCCTCGTGCCACGCGAACACATCCGGATTCGATGCCTCCGAGAAGTACTTGCGGATGCGATGGACGATCGCGTGCGTCACTTCGTGCGCCACAACATCGACGCTCAGGCAGGTGAACATCACCTGCCCGGGCAGATTCGATCCCGGATCGCGTTCGTCGGCCTTGTAGTAGCCGAAGAGCACCGCACGCCGCGTTGGATCAAAGAACGCATTGCGGCCTTCAAACGCGTGCGGCACGATCCGCAACTCCCGACCGCCCCGCCAACGGAAACGCTGCCCACCGAAACGTTCGAACCGTTCGATCACGCTCATCGTGACGGCGTAGACAACCTGCTGGTGGGTGCGCGGGTCGCTTTCGGACGGACGAAGCCCGCCCTGGGCCAGGATCGCCGGATCATTCAGATCGACCGGCCGATACCAGACATCGCGGACCGCGTCGTAGTCCACCACCTGCACCAGCCGGCCCGATGGTCCCGGCTCCAAATCGCGCTCGAACGGCACATCGACCGTCAAAAATCGGCCGCTCAATCGCGTTGACATCGGATCGAACGCGTAAACCGGCAACGGCCGCCTGGCGGGCAGCCGCACCGGCGGATCGTTACGTGGTCCCAGCCGCGCCGGCGGCTGGTCTTGTGGCTTGGCGACCCCCATCGGTGCCTTCTTCCTGCGCAACAATGTCAGACGGTGAGTGTTCGCGCTCGAGGTGTTGGCTCGATCATCCCCCGTGCGGTTCCGATTGGGAACCCCGGACGAGGTTGACCACGGGAGGAGCTTTGCCAGACAGGTCGTGGACGTGGCAGGACTTCACAGTCGGAACCGACCTCCTTTCGCGCGCAGGGGATCGGCGTCCGGATCTGGTTAGCGGACCCTCAATTGCGCGGGGAAGTGGTCCGGCGTAACTTTAGTGTCTTCGGGGGATGTGCAAATTGGTGCACCTCGTCAGGTTCGATTTCCTGAATCCTCCACATATCTTTGGGAAGTGTGCAGCTCTCGTAGGTGATGCGCCATTTCTGATCGTCGGCGCCTCCAGACCTGCTCGAACAAGCGGATGGCGAATCGGAGGCCGAGCAGGACTCGACGACTTGATGCCGACGACCTCTTCGACGACGACGACCTGGACGCTGTAGCAGACCAGCTCGATCACGCAATCGCTGCTTCACGTGTGCGCCATCGGCGCCTGATTCGCCCTAGTTCCGCGTCATGACTGACCTGTGTTGGTACCGGTGGTGGGACTCGAACCCACACGTCCTCTCGAACAAAGCATTTTGAGTGCTCCGCGTCTGCCATTCCGCCACACCGGCTCACAACACCTGGTTCAGAATACCGTAGGCTTTGACCCGTGACCGACCAAGATTCCACCCCAGTACCTCCTCGCCGTGTTGTCGTGGCAGAGGATGAGTCCCTCATTCGTCTCGACATCGTCGAAATCCTTCGTGACGCCGGATTCGAGGTGGTCGGCGAGGCTGGCGACGGCGAAACCGCTGTCGCCCTGGCGACCGAGCTGCGACCCGACCTGGTGATCATGGACGTCAAGATGCCGCACCTCGACGGCATCTCCGCCGCAGAGCGCATCACCAAGGCCCACATCGCTCCGGTTGTGCTCCTCACCGCGTTCAGCCAGAAGGAACTGGTCGAACGGGCGACGGAGGCCGGCGCGCTCGCGTACGTCGTCAAGCCGTTCACTCCGAATGACCTGCTGCCCGCGATCGAGATCGCGCTGTCCCGATACAGCCAGATCATCACCCTCGAGGCCGAGGTCGCCGACCTGGTCGAGCGCTTCGAGACCCGCAAGCTCGTCGACCGGGCCAAGGGCCTGCTCAACGAGAAGATGGGCCTCACCGAGCCGGAGTCGTTCCGCTGGATCCAGAAGGCGTCGATGGACCGCCGCCTCACGATGCACGATGTCGCCCAGGCGATCATCGAGCAGCTCTCCGCCAAGAAGTAGCACCACAGCGGAGTAGCACAACAGCACAAACGAAAGGCGGGCCCGGTCAATGGCGACCGGACCCGCCTTTTCTTGTATCTGCGCGGCGTGCGTGTCAGGTCAGGCCATGCCGGGGCGGTCCGTGATCAGGTTGGTGATCCGGATCGTGGAGCAGCGTCTGCCCTGATCGTCGTCGATCTCGATCGAGTGCGTCGTCAGGGTGCGCCCGAGGTGGATCGGCGTGCAGACGCCGGTGACCCAGCCGCTCGTCGCCGAGCGGGTGTGCGTCGCGTTGATCTCGATGCCGACCGCGAGCTTCCCCGGCCCCGCGTGCAGGTTCGCCGACATCGAACCGAGGCTCTCACCGAGCACCACGAACGCGCCCCCGTGCAGGAGCATCGCCGGCTGGGTATTGCCGAACACCGGCATCCGTGCCACCGCCCGCTCGAGGCTGAACTCGAGGAATTCGATGCCCATCTTGTCGGCGAGGGCTCCGCCGCCGCGCTGCTGCACCCAGGCAAGGGCGTCTTCGGTCTTCTGCGTCATGGTCACCTTGGATAGAGCCCGGCGCCGTCGGACGACGCTTGTAGGCTGTCTGTGTGTCGGATTCCGAAAAGCCTACCCTGATGATCATCGACGGCCATTCCCTGGCCTACCGGGCGTTCCATGCCCTCCCGGTCGACAGTTTCCAGACCCGGGACGGCCAGCACACCAACGGCATCCACGGGTTCATCTCGATGCTGCTGAGCCTGCTGCGTACCGAGAACCCTTCCCATATCGCCGTCGCCTTCGACATCTCGCGGGCCTCGTTCCGCACCCGGGAGTACCCCGAATACAAGGGCACCCGGGCGAGCACCCCGCCGGAATTCAAGGGTCAGGTCCCGCTGCTGCAGGAGGCCCTCGCGGCCATGAACATCACGACCATCACGAAGGAAGACTTCGAGGCGGACGACATCCTCGCGACCCTGTCCGTCCGCGGAACCGCGGAGGGGTACCACGTCTTCGTCGTCTCCGGCGACCGGGATTCGATCCAGCTCGTCAACGACAACGTGACCCTGCTCTACCCGGCGAGCCAGGGCGTCTCGGCCCTCACCCGGTACGACCCCGCCCGCGTGCGGGAGAAGTACGGCATCGACCCGGCCCAGTATCCCGACGTCGCCGCGCTCGTCGGCGAGACGAGCGACAACCTGATCGGCATCAGCAAGGTCGGCGAGAAGACCGCCGTCAAGTGGCTCGGCCTCTACGGCAGCCTGGACGGCATCCTCGAACACGCGGACGAGATCAAGGGCGTCGTCGGCAATAACCTGCGCGAGCAGAAGGAGAACGCGATCCGTAATCGCCGCCTCAACCGGCTTGTGACCGACCTCGAACTCCCCGTCGAACTGCCCGACCTCGTCCGAGCCCCGGTCAACGAAGCCGCCGTGCGCGAGGTCTTCGGCCGCCTCGAGTTCAAGAACCTGCTCGAGCGCGTCATCAAGCTCGAGGGCGGCGCGGACGAGTCAGGCGCGACCGTCGTGCCGGTCGAGCGCGACGATGTGCCCACCGCACCTGTGGCCAAGGATCTTCTCGACGAGGAGCTGGACGCCTGGCTCACCCGGGTGATCGCGACCAACCCGGGCGGACTCGGTCTCCAGGTCGAGGTGCAGGACGGTAAGGCGATCGGCTTCGGCGTGTCCGGGCTCGAGGAATCCGTGAACCTTCCGTGGCAGCCGGGACGCACCGATTACCTGCCCTTCGAGGACTGGCTCGCGAGCGACGCGCCCAAGATCATGCACGACGCAAAGCACCAGCTCAAGGCACTGCGCCGCAGCGGCCTCGGCTTCGGTGGGCTCGTCACCGACACCCTCGTAGCCGCCTGGCTGCTGCGACCGGGCGGGCCAGACAAGACCCTCGCCGACCTCGTCACCCGCTACCTCGACGAAACGCTCCCGGTCGCCGATCCCAACCAGCTGGTGCCGGACGAGTCAGAGTCCGGCGGCGTGCCCACCGAGGCCTGGTACGCCTACCGGCTCTCCGCCGCGCTCGGGGCCTTGCTCGACCCGGGATCCCAGTCCGTGCTCACCGACATCGAAATGCCGACCCTGCTGACCCTCGTCGACATGGAACTCACCGGCGTCGCCGTCTCGCACGAGGAACTCTCCGTCCTGTCGGGCCAGCTCGGCGAGCGGGCGGCTGAGTACGCGGCGGGCGCCTATGCCGAGATCGGCCGGGAGGTCAACCTCGGCTCGCCCAAGCAGCTCCAGGAGGTCCTCTTCGAGCAACTGGGCATGCCGAAGACCCGCGCGAACAAGACCGGGTACACGACGGATGCCGGCGCCCTCGCCGATCTCCAGGCGAGCAACCCGCATCCCTTCCTCGGTCTCCTCCTGCAACACAGGGACGCGACCAAGCTCCGCCAGATCGTCGAGACGCTCGACAAGGCGATCGACGCGACCGGACGCATCCACACCACCTACGTGCAGATCGGCACCGCGACCGGCCGGATCTCCTCGGCCGATCCGAACCTGCAGAACATCCCGGTGCGCACGGAGGAGGGCCGTCGGATCCGCGCGGCCTTCCACTCCGGCCCGGACGCCGAGTGCCTCCTGACGGCGGACTACTCCCAGATCGAGATGCGCATCATGGCGCACCTGTCCGAGGACGCCGGGCTGATCGAGGCGTTCAACGCGGGAGAGGACCTGCACCGCTTCGTCGGCGCATCCGTTTTCGGGGTCACTCCGGAGGACGTCACCAACGAGATGCGCAGCAAGGTCAAGGCGATGTCCTACGGCCTCGCATACGGGCTGAGTGCCTTCGGCCTCTCCAAGCAGCTCCGGATCGACCAGAAGGAAGCCCGCCAGCTCATCACGGACTACTTCGCCCGGTTCGGCGCCGTGCGCGACTACCTGCGGCACGTCGTCGAACAGGCCAAGGTCGACGGCTACACCGCGACGATCTTCGGCCGTCGACGCCCGTTCCCCGAACTCCACAGTTCCAACCGCGTGCTCAGGGAGAACGCGGAGCGGGCTGCACTCAACGCACCGATCCAGGGCTCGGCCGCCGACATCATGAAGATCGCGATGAACAACATAGCGGAAGACATGCTCGAGGAGGGCCTGGAGTCCCGGATGATGCTCCAGGTGCACGACGAATTGATCTTCGAGGTCGCCCCTGGCGAGTGGGACGCCCTCCGCACCGTCGTCACGCACCGGATGGAGACCGCCGCCGCTCTGCTCGTGCCGCTCGACGTTCAGGTCGGCAGGGGCGCGAACTGGGACGCCGCCGCGCACTGAGGCCACGGCTGTCTCGCCGCGCCGCCGCGGGTGCGGTGTTCTAGGCTCGGTCCATGAGCCCAGACACCGCGCGTACCCCCACAGCGATCGACGCGATCGCCGAAGACTGGGTCGACACCCTCGTCGACCTCGACCCCACGATCGGCACATACATCGGCCGCACCGGGGGCGGCGACCGCTATGGCGACTACTCTCCGACCGGCCTCGAGCGGCACCGCAGTGCGTCCCTCGCCACGATCGCCCGCCTCGATGCCGCGGTCGTCGTCGACGCCGTCGACGAGGTCACCCGAACCGACCTGCGCAGCGAACTCGCCCTCGGTGTCGAGAGCGCCGACGCCGGCCTGCCCCTGCGGGACCTGAACAATCTCGCGTCGCCGGCGCAGGACATCCGTGCGGCCTTCGACCTGATGCCGACGGACACCATCGAAGACTGGCGCACCATCTCCACAAGGCTCGGAGCCGTTCCGGACGCCGTCGCCGGCTACATCGAGACCCTGCGCCTGGGCATCAGGGAAGGCATCATGCCCGCGAAGCGCCAGGTGCGCGAGGTCGCCGTGCAGGCGCGCCGGCACGCGGCGAAGACGGGTTTCTTCGCCACGCTCGCCGCAGAAGCGAGCCCGGCGACCGGCAACCTGCCTGCGAGTCTCGCGACCGACCTCGGCGCAGGCGCCCGCCGCGCCGCCGCCGCATACTCCGGCCTGGCCGCCTTCCTCGGTGACGAGCTCGAACGCGTCGCGCCAGAGGCGGATGCCGTCGGCCGGGAGATCTACGCCCTCCAGTCCCGCCGTTTCCTCGGTGCCGCTGTCGACCTCGACGAAACCTACGAGTGGGGGATCGAGGAACTCGCCCGGATGGTCGCCGAGCAGGAGGGCATCGCCAGGCAGATCCTCCCGGGGGCGAGCGTGCAGGAGGCCATCGCCCACCTCGACGCCGACCAGAGCCGCACCCTCCACGGCACGGCCGCCCTCCAGCGCTGGATGCAGGAGACGAGTGACCGCGCCGTCGCCGAGTTGTCGGTCGACCACTTCGACATCCCACAGGAGATCCGCGCCCTCGAGTGCCTGATCGCCCCCACCCAGGACGGCGGCGTGTACTACACCGGGCCGAGCGACGACTTCTCCCGGCCCGGCCGGATGTGGTGGTCGGTACCGGCAGGCGTCACCGAATTCTCCACCTGGCGCGAACTCTCGACGGTGTACCACGAGGGCGTGCCCGGCCACCACCTGCAGATCGGGCAGGCGGTGCACAATCGCGGCATCCTGAACACCTGGCGTCGCCAGCTCGCGGGCACGTCGGGGCACGCGGAGGGCTGGGCGCTCTACGCCGAACGCCTGATGAGCGAACTCGGCTACCTCGACGACCCGGCCGACCGCCTGGGCATGCTCGACGGCCAGCGGATGCGCGCCGCCCGCGTCGTCATCGACATCGGCGTGCACCTCGGCAAGACCCTGCCGGACGGAAGCGGCCCCTGGACCGCCGAGCACGCCTTCGACTTCTTCCGCCGCAACGCGAACGTCGACGAGAGCACGGTCCAGTTCGAAGTCAACCGGTATCTCGGCTGGCCGGGACAGGCGCCCTCGTACAAGATCGGCCAGCGCATCTGGGAGGAACTCCGCGACGCGAGCAAGGCCAGGGAGGGCGCAGCGTTCTCGATCAAGGACTTCCACAGGCGCGCCCTCGACCTCGGCGGTGTCGGCCTCGACACCCTCCGCGCGGCACTGCTGTCCTGACCCAGACCCGAGCCCTCGGGGCTTGAGCGGATGTTGCCGGTCGCCCCCGCAAACCGCTAAGCTGGATTGTCACGTTTGTGACGAACTATCCGCTGCCATGCGCGGAGTCCACAATCCACACCCGTTCGCGTATGGCCCGATTTATGTCCATCCTGGAGCAACTACTACATGACAATCGCAACGACCGATAGGGCACCTAAGCAGGTCGCCATCAACGACATTGGATCTGCTGAAGACTTTCTTGCCGCGGTCGAAAAGACTCTGAAATTCTTCAACGACGGAGACCTCATCGAGGGCACCGTTGTGAAGATCGACCGCGACGAGGTCCTCCTCGACGTGGGTTACAAGACCGAGGGCGTCATTCCCTCCCGCGAACTTTCCATCAAGCACGACGTTGACCCTTCCGAGGTTGTCAAGGTCGGCGACCTGGTCGAGGCACTTGTTCTCCAGAAGGAAGACAAAGAAGGCCGCCTCATCCTCTCGAAGAAGCGCGCCCAGTACGAACGTGCGTGGGGCGACGTCGAGAAGATCAAGGAATCCGATGGCGTTGTCACCGGTTCGGTCATCGAGGTCGTCAAGGGCGGGCTCATCGTCGACATCGGCCTCCGTGGCTTCCTGCCGGCGTCGCTCATCGAACTTCGCCGCGTTCGCGACCTGACCCCGTACCTGGGCCAGGAGATCGAAGCGAAGATCCTCGAACTCGACAAGAACCGCAACAACGTTGTGCTGTCCCGTCGTGCCCTGCTCGAGCAGACGCAGTCCGAGAGCCGCACCACCTTCCTCAACAACCTCCAGAAGGGACAGGTCCGCAAGGGCGTTGTCTCCTCGATCGTCAACTTCGGTGCGTTCGTCGACCTCGGTGGCGTTGACGGCCTGGTTCACGTCTCCGAACTCAGCTGGAAGCACATCGAGCACGCCAGCGAGGTCGTCGAGGTCGGTCAGGAAGTCACCGTCGAGATCCTCGAGGTCGACCTCGAGCGCGAGCGCGTGTCGCTGTCGCTCAAGGCCACCCAGGAAGACCCGTGGCAGGTCTTCGCCCGCACCCACGCCATCGGCCAGGTTGCACCGGGCAAGGTCACCAAGCTCGTCCCCTTCGGCGCGTTCGTTCGCGTCGCAGAGGGCATCGAGGGCCTGGTTCACATCTCCGAGCTCTCCGGCAAGCACGTCGAGCTCGCCGAGCAGGTCGTTTCGGTCGGCGACGAGGTCTTCGTCAAGGTCATCGACATCGACCTCGAGCGTCGCCGCATCTCGCTGAGCCTCAAGCAGGCCAACGAGGGTGTCGACCCCGAGGGCACCGAGTTCGACCCGGCGCTCTACGGAATGCTCACCGAGTACGACGACCAGGGCAACTACAAGTACCCCGAGGGCTTCGACCCGGAGACCAACGAGTGGCGCGAAGGCTTCGAGAACCAGCGCGAGAAGTGGGAGCAGGACTACGCTGCAGCCCAGGCTCGCTGGGAAGCCCACAAGAAGCAGGTTGCTTCCGCGAACGACGAGATCATCGCCGTCGGCGACGTTCCCTCCGCAGCGGGCAACTCGTTCTCGAGCGAGACGGCCGGAGCCGGAACGCTTGCTGACGACGAGGCACTCGCCGCACTGCGCGAGAAGCTCAGCAGCAACAACTAGCACGCAGCTCCACCGCAATACCAGAACCGGCCGGACCCTTCGGGGCCCGGCCGGTTTCCTGCGCCCTGGCCGCATCGGTAGCATTGCCGGGGTGTACCTCATTGGACTGACCGGCGGGATCGCATCCGGCAAGAGCACCGTCGCGAGCGCCCTCGCCGACCTCGGCGCCGTCGTCATCGATGCGGATCGCCTCGCCCGCGACGTCGTCGAACCCGGCAGCCCCGTCCTGGCGAATATCGCGACCGAATTCGGCGCCGACCTCGTCGGACCGGAGGGTGCGCTGGACCGGCCCAAGCTCGGAGCGATCGTCTTCGGCGACGCGGCGGCACTGGCCCGGCTCAACGCGATCGTGCACCCCGCCGTCCGTGTGCTCACGAACGAACGCATCCGTGCGGCGGGGCTCGCGAACCCCTTGGCCGTGGTCGTATACGACGTTCCCCTGCTGGTCGAGGCGGCCGTCGAGCATCCGTTCGACCTCGTCGTCGTCACCCAGGCGACCCCGGACACCCGAATGCAACGGATGGTCGGGCTCCGGGGGATGAGCCAGGATGACGCGGCCCGGCGCATCAGTTCCCAGGCGGGCGACGCCGACCGGCTCGCGATCGCCGACGTCGTGATCGACACCGACGGCACCCTCGAGCACACCCTGCGGCAGGTCGACGAGCTCTGGGAACGCGTGCGGGGCGACGGAAACACTGCCGGAACGAAGAGTGTCGGTGGTCGAATCTAGACTGGACAGATGGAACCCACGCGATCCGTACATCCCTTTGAGGTCGTGAGCGAATACACGCCGAGCGGCGACCAGCCGACCGCGATCAAAGACCTCGCCGAGCGCATCAACGCCGGTGAAACCGACATCGTGCTCCTCGGTGCCACCGGAACCGGCAAGTCCGCGACGACGGCCTGGCTGATCGAACAGGTGCAGCGCCCGACGCTCGTGCTCGCGCACAACAAGACCCTCGCCGCGCAACTCGTGAACGAGTTCCGCGAGTTGATGCCGAACAACGCCATCGAGTACTTCGTGTCGTACTACGACTACTACCAGCCGGAGGCGTACGTCCCGCAGACGGACACCTTCATCGAGAAGGACTCCTCGATCAACGCCGAGGTCGAGCGGCTCAGGCACTCCACCACGAATTCACTCCTGAGTCGACGTGACGTCGTCGTCGTCTCCACCGTGTCCTGCATCTACGGGCTCGGCACGCCAGAGGGTTACATGGAGGCCATGATCGCCCTCCAGATCGGCCAGAAGGTCGACCGCGACTGGCTGATCCGCAAGTTCGTGGCGATGCAGTACCAGCGCAACGACGTCGACTTCTCCCGCGGTCACTTCCGGGTGCGCGGCGACACCATCGAGATCATCCCCATGTACGAAGAACTCGCCATCCGGATCGAGATGTTCGGCGACGAGATCGAAGCGCTCTACAGCCTGCACCCGCTCACGGGTGACATCGTCCGCAAGCTCGACTCCGTGTCCGTCTTCCCCGGCTCGCACTACGTCGCGAGCACCGAGACCATGCAGCGCGCCATCGTCACCATCCAGGAAGAACTCGCCGAACGGCTCGGCCAGCTGGAACGGGAGGGCAAACTGCTCGAGGCGCAGCGGCTGCGGATGCGCACGACCTTCGACCTCGAGATGATGGAACAGATCGGCTTCTGCTCCGGCATCGAGAACTACTCCCGGCACATCGACCAGCGGTCACCGGGGGAGGCGCCACACTGCCTCCTCGACTACTTCCCCGATGACTTCCTGATGGTCATCGACGAGTCCCATGTCACGGTCCCGCAGATCGGCGCGATGTATGAGGGAGACTCCTCCCGCAAGCGCACCCTCGTCGAGCACGGTTTCCGGCTCCCGAGCGCCCTCGACAACCGCCCGCTCAAATTCAACGAATTCAAGGACCGGGTCGGCCAGACCGTGTACCTGTCCGCAACGCCCGGAAAATACGAGATGGGCATCGCCGACGGCATCGTCGAGCAGATCATCCGCCCGACCGGGCTCATCGACCCGCAGATCGTCGTGAAGCCCTCCAAGGGGCAGATCGACGACCTCCTCGAGGAGATCCACAAGCGCGTCGCACTCAACGAGCGGGTGCTCGTCACGACCCTCACCAAGAAGATGGCTGAGGAACTCACGGACTTCCTCACCGAGGCCGGCGTCCGCGTGCGCTACCTGCACTCCGACGTCGACACGCTGCGGAGGGTCGAGCTCCTCACCGAACTCCGCGCGGGCGTGTACGACGTGCTCGTCGGAATCAACCTCCTGCGGGAGGGCCTCGACCTGCCGGAGGTGTCGCTCGTCGCGATCCTCGACGCGGACAAGGAAGGATTCCTGCGCTCCGCAACCTCCCTCATCCAGACCATCGGCCGTGCCGCCCGGAACGTCTCCGGCGAGGTGCACATGTACGCCGACCGGATGACCGCATCGATGGAACGCGCGATCGACGAGACCGACCGCCGTCGCGAGAAGCAGGTCGCCTACAACACCCTGCACGGCATCGACCCCACTCCGCTCCGCAAGCGGATCGCCGACATCACCGACATCCTCGCGCGCGAGCAGGCGGACACCGCCGAGCTCCTCTCCGGTCGCGACGCGCGGCGCAAGGTCGCGGCGACCCCGCTCCGCACCGGCATCGCCGCGAACGGCGCCAACGACCTCGAATCGATTATCGCCGACCTCAGCGGGCAGATGCTCGAGGCCGCGGGAGAGCTCAAGTTCGAACTCGCTGCCCGGCTCAGGGACGAGGTCTCCGAACTCAAGCGCGAACTCCGGCAAATGGAGAAGGCCGGGCACATCTGATCCGTTCCCGACCGCTCCCGATCGGAATTCGAACGTTTGTTCGCTTAGGGCGTGCCCCGGCGGCACGAGTGTGTCGGTGGTACTGAATAGACTCGAACGGTGTCAATTTCGAAGGTAACGTCCGGGTCCAAGCTCAGTGTCCGCGGTGCGCGCGTGCACAATCTGCACAACGTCGATTTGGAGATCCCCCGGGATTCCCTGGTCGTCTTCACCGGATTGTCCGGCTCGGGCAAGTCCTCGCTCGCGTTCGACACCATCTTCGCCGAGGGCCAGCGCCGCTACGTCGAGTCGCTCTCGGCGTATGCGCGCCAGTTCCTCGGCCAGGTCGACCGGCCGGACGTCGACTTCATCGAGGGCCTCAGCCCCGCCGTCTCGATCGACCAGAAGTCCACCAACCGCAACCCGCGGTCCACGGTCGGCACGATCACCGAGGTCTACGACTACATGCGCCTGCTCTGGGCCCGCATCGGAGTGCCGCACTGCGCGGTCTGCGGCGAGGTCATCCAGGCCCAGACCGTGCAGCAGATCGCCGACCAGCTCATGGAGCTCCCGCAGGGCACCCGGTACCAGATCCTGAGCCCGGTCGTCTCCCAGAAGAAGGGCGAATTCGTCGACCTGTTCAAGGAGCTCGCCGCCGGGGGATACTCCCGTGCCATGGTCGACGGCACGCAGATCCAGCTCAGCGAACCGCCGACGCTCAAAAAGCAGCTCAAGCACGACATCTCCGTCGTCGTCGACCGCCTCGTCGCGGCGCCGGAGCTCCTCAGTCGCCTGACCGACTCCCTCGAGACAGCACTCAAGCTCACCGACGGCATCGTCCAGATCAACTACGTCGACGGGGAGGGCGACGCGGCGTGGCAGAGCTACTCCGAAAAGCTCTCGTGCCCGAACAACCACCCCGTGCAGCTGACCGAGATCGAACCGCGCACCTTCTCGTTCAACGCGCCGTTCGGTGCCTGCCCCGAGTGCTCCGGGCTCGGCACTCGGATGTCCGTCGACCAGGACCTCCTCCTCGGCGACCCTGAGCTGAGCATCGCGGAGGGCGTGGTCCTGCCCTGGACCACCCAGGGAAAGGGCCTCTTCCAGTACTACGAGAAGCTGCTCGACGGCCTCGCCCACGACCTCGACTTCTCCCTCGACACCCCGTGGGGCGACCTCAGCC
This sequence comes from Cryobacterium sp. 10I5, assembly GCF_035019865.1. NCBI lineage: Bacteria > Bacillati > Actinomycetota > Actinomycetes > Micrococcales > Microbacteriaceae > Cryobacterium > Cryobacterium sp. 10I5. The sequence goes on along the minus strand of NZ_JASJVI010000022.1, from coordinate 6,559 downwards.
TCGATGTTCAGAATGCCGTTCTCCGCGGGGACAACTTCGAGGTCCGGGTGAAGTGGAAGAACCGCTACGGCCGCGAGATGAGCTACACCTCCGGCTTCGAAGGCGTCGTGCCGTACATCGAACGCCAGTACCTCCAGGCGGAGTCCGACACCCAGCGCGCCCGCTGGGGCGAGTACCTCCGCGAGATCGACTGCCCGGTCTGCTCGGGCACCCGGCTCAAGCCGGAGGTCCTCGCCGTGCTGATCCACGGCTCCAGCATCGCGGATGTCTGCAACCTGAGCCTCGCCGACGCCCGGTCCTTCATGGACCTGCTCGAACTGACCGACCGGGAGGCCATGATCGCCGCCCAGGTGCTGCGCGAGATCAAGGCACGCCTGGACTTCCTGATCCGGGTCGGGCTCAACTACCTCAACCTCGCCCGTGCGGCCGCGAGCCTCTCCGGCGGCGAGGCCCAGCGCATCCGCCTGGCTACGCAGATCGGCTCCGGACTGACCGGGGTGCTCTACGTCCTCGACGAACCGAGCATCGGCCTGCACCAGCGGGACAACCGCCGGCTCATCGAGACCCTCGTCGCCCTCCGCGACCTCGGCAACACCCTCATCGTCGTCGAACACGACGAGGACACCATCAAGATGGCCGACTGGATCGTCGACATCGGGCCCGGTGCAGGCGTCAACGGCGGCCACGTCGTGCACTCCGGCTCGTACGCGAGCCTGCTCGAGAACCGCGAGTCGCTCACGGGCGACTACCTCGCCGGTCGCAAGTCGATCGAGACCCCCGAGACCCGCCGCCCGATCGACCCGGACCGCCAGATCAGCGTCATCGGAGCCGAGGCGAACAACCTCAAGAAGGTGTCCGTCACGTTCCCCCTCGGCACCTTCACCGCGGTGACCGGGGTGAGCGGCTCAGGCAAGTCTTCCCTCGTCAACGACATCCTCTACCGCGTGCTCGCCAACCGGTTGAACGGCGCCCGCAAGCTTCCCGGCAAGCACACCCGGGTCACCGGGCTCGAACAACTCGACAAGGTCATCCACGTCGACCAGGCCCCGATCGGGCGCACCCCGCGCTCCAACCCGGCCACGTACACGGGTGTGTTCGACAAGATCCGCACCCTGTTCTCCGAGACGATCGAGGCGAAGGCCCGCGGCTACCTCCCCGGCCGGTTCAGCTTCAACGTCAAGGGCGGTCGCTGCGAAGCCTGCTCCGGCGACGGCACGATCAAGATCGAGATGAACTTCCTCCCCGACGTCTACGTCGCGTGCGAGGTCTGCGGGGGAGCGCGGTACAACCGCGACACCCTGACCGTGCACTACAAGGGCAAGAACATCGCCGAAGTCCTCGACATGCCGATCAGCGAGGCCGCCGATTTCTTCGAACCCATTTCGGCGATCCACCGCTTCCTGAAGACCCTCGTCGAGGTCGGCCTCGGCTACGTGCGCCTCGGCCAGAGCGCGACGACGCTCTCCGGAGGTGAGGCGCAGCGCGTCAAGCTCGCCACCGAGCTCCAGCGGCGCTCGAACGGCCGCAGCGTCTACGTCCTCGACGAGCCAACGACCGGGCTGCACTTCGAGGACGTGCGCAAGCTCCTGCTCGTGTTGAACAGCCTCGTCGACAAGGGCAACACCGTGATCGTGATCGAGCACAACCTCGACGTGATCAAGTCGGCCGACTGGGTGATCGATCTCGGACCGGAAGGCGGCTCCGGCGGGGGTCGCGTCCTCGCGACCGGCACGCCGGAACACATCGCGACGGTCAGGAAGAGCCACACGGGCACCTTCCTCAAGGAGATCCTGGCGGGGCGCTAAAATTCTTCTCGGCCAGAACAAGGATCAGGAGAGTTCATGTCGGACGCGTTGAGCTATCGGCCGAAGGCGGGCGAGATCCCCACCGTCCCCGGCGTGTACCGCTTTCGCGACGATACCGGGCGGGTGCTCTACGTCGGCAAGGCGAAGAACCTGCGGGCGCGGCTCAGCAACTACTTCGCGCCGCTCAGCAGCCTGCACGAGCGCACCCGGCGGATGGTCACGACCGCAGCGTCCGTCGAATGGACCACCGTCGGCACCGAGGTCGAGGCTCTCCAGCTGGAGTGGACCTGGATCAACGAGTTCGACCCGCCGTTCAACGTGCAGTTCAAGGACGACAAGTCCTATCCCTACCTCGCAGTGACCCTCGCCGACGAGGCGCCGCGCGCACTCGTCACCCGCACAACCGGCATCCGCGGCGCCCGCTATTTCGGCCCGTACCCGAAGGTCTGGGCCGTGCACGAGACCATCGACCTGATGCTCAAGGCCTTCCCGATCCGCACCTGCAACAACGCCAACTACAAACGCGCCATGCAATCGGGAAAGCCGTGTTTCGCCGGCCAGATCGGCCGTTGCTTCGGCCCGTGCTCCCAGAAGGTGTCCATCGAGGAACACCGGGTCATCGTCGACGAGTTCGTGAGCTTCATGGCCAGCCAGGACCGCACCATGATCAACCGGCTGACCAACGAGATGAAGGCCGCAGCACTCAGCCAGCAGTACGAGCTCGCGGCGAAACGGCGTGACCAGGTCAAGGCCCTCACGAACGTGCTCGAGAAGAGCGCGGTCGTCCTGCGCGACAACGTCGACATCGACCTGTTCGCCGTCGAGGAGGACGAGCTCGCAGCGGCCGTGCAGCTGTTCATCGTGCGCGGCGGCCGGATCCGCGGTGTCCGCGGCTGGGTCGTCGACAAGGAACTCGACCTGACCACGGGGGAGCTCATCGATTCCCTGCTGCAGACCGCATATTCCGGCGATGCCGTTCCGCCCCGCGAAGTCGTCGTCCCGCTGCTTCCCGAAGATTCCGCAGCGCTCGAGCAATGGCTCGGCGGCATCGCCGGGCGCAAGGTGCACCTCGCGGCCGCCCAGCGCGGCGAGAAGGCCGCCCTGCTCGCGACGGCCACGCAGAACGCGCGCCAGGCGTTGATGCTCTACAAGACCCGCCGCAGCTCCGACTTCGTCGCGCGGTCCAAGGCGCTCGAAGACATCCAGGAGGCGCTCGGGATGGAGTCGGCCCCGCTCCGGATGGAGTGTTACGACGTCTCGCACCTGAGCGGCACGAACATCGTCGCCTCCATGGTCGTCTTCGAAGACGGACTTCCGCGCACCGACGAGTACCGGCGCTTCAGCATTCCGGAGTCCACAGACGACACCGACTCGATCTACCGCACCCTGACCAGGCGCCTCGCCTACCTCGTGCCCGACGACGGTCCGGCGGCGGACGCCGGCACCGAGTCGCCCACGGATGCCCCCACGGATGTCCCCACGGATTCGGCGGGTGAGTCCGCTGATACCCCCGCCAAGCGGAAGAAGTTCCGGTACCAGCCGAACCTCCTCATCGTCGACGGTGGTCAGCCTCAGGTCGCCGCGGCGGCCAGGGCGCTCCGCGAATCCGGGGTCACCGGCATCCAGCTGTGCGGCATTGCCAAGCGGCTCGAGGAGATCTGGCTGCCCGACTCGGACTATCCCGTCATCCTGCCCCGCAACAGCGACGCCCTCTTCCTCATCCAGCGAATCCGTGACGAGGCCCACCGCTTCGCGATCACCCACCAGCGCGCCCGCCGCAAGCGCGACATCGCGACGGTCCTCGGCGAGATCGCCGGACTCGGCCCGGCACGGGTCAAAGTGCTGCTGCAGCATTTCGGATCCGTCGCCCGGCTCAAAGAGGCCCCCATCGAGGCAATCGCCGAGGTCCGCGGCATCGGACCCGGCCTCGCTGCGACGATCCACCAGCACTTTCGCGCCTGAAAGCGATCTCGGTCGGTAGGCTGGACTGACAGGCCCACCACCGACAGAAGGCGCACCCCCAGGATGACGACGGAGAACGACAAGCAGGAAATGCTTATCGTCACGGGAATGTCCGGGGCCGGGCGTTCGACAGTGGCCAACGCCCTCGAGGACCTCGGCTGGTACGTCGTCGACAACCTTCCGCCCCAGATGCTGCGCCCCCTCGTCGAACTCGCAGGCAAGGCAGGGACGAGCCTCCCCAAGATCGCCGCCGTCGTGGACATCCGCGGCCGTGATTTTTTCGCGGATTTCCAGGAGATCGTGCAGTCCCTCCGCAACGGCTCCCAGCTCCGCGTGATCTTCCTCGAGGCCAGGGACGACGTCCTCGTGCGGCGCTTCGAGTCCGTGCGCCGACCGCATCCGCTGCAGGGGGACGGCACCATCCTCGACGGCATCGACGCCGAACGCACCCGGTTGCGTGCCGTCCGTGAGTCGTGCGACATGGTCATCGACACGTCCGACCTCAACATCCACCAGCTCGCGACGACCATCAGCGAACGCTTCGCCGCAGAAGACGCCGCAGGCGTGCACGTCACCGTCATGAGCTTCGGCTTCAAGTACGGTCTTCCCACCGACGTCGACATGGTCGCCGATGTCCGCTTCCTGCCGAATCCGTTCTGGGTGCCGGAACTCCGTTCCCACACCGGACAGGACCCCGAGGTGCGGGACTTCGTGCTCGCCCAGCAGGGTGCCCTGGAATTCATCGAGCACTACTCCCTGGCCCTCGCCCCGGTGCTGGCCGGCTACCAGCGCGAGAACAAACGCCACGCCACCATCGCCATCGGCTGCACGGGGGGCAAACACCGCTCGGTCACGATGGCGCGCGAACTCGCCCAGCGGATCGAGGACCTTCCCGGTGTCGCGATCAGCCTGAAGAATCGCGACCTCGGCCGGGAGTAAGACCCGCCCGGTGCGCCACCAGCGAGCTGCGCCGGGCCACACAGACCACAAACCGGCCCATTTGGGGCCAGTACGACAGAATGGACAAGCGATTGGCACTCACGGCCGACGTCAAAGATGAACTTGCACGGGTTGACGTGTCGAAGACAACGGTCCGGGCGGCGGAGCTCGCGACGATCCTGCGGTTCTCCGGCGGCCTGCACATGATCAACAGCCGGATCGCGATCGAATCGGAGCTCGACACCGCGCTGCTCGCCCGCCGGGTGCGCAAGGACCTCGCCGAACTCTACGGCGTCCGCAGCGAAGTCTCCGTGATCTCGGCCTCCGGGCTGCGGCGGACGAGCCACTTCCTCGTGCGCGTGCTCGACGGGGGCGAGACCCTGGCCAGGCAGACCGGCCTGCTCGACGCGCGGCGTCGCCCCATTCGCGGCCTGCCCAACCGGCTGACCACCGGCTCCAAGGAGGAGATCGCCGCCGTCTGGCGTGGAGCGTTCCTCGCGAACGGCTCCCTCACCGACCCCGGCCGCTCGGCGGCCCTCGAAGTGACCTGCCCGGGCAACGAGGCCGCGATGGCTCTCGTCGGCACGGCCGGGCGGCTCGGCGTCGTCGCCAAGGCCCGAGAAGTGCGGGGGGTGCACCGGGTCGTGATCCGCGACGGCGACGCCATCGGCGTCATGCTCGTGCACATGGGCGCGGCGGAGACCGTGCTCAACTGGGAAGCGCTCCGGCAGCGCCGTGAGGTGCGCGCCACCGCGAACCGACTCGTCAACTTCGACGACGCCAACCTCCGCCGCAGCGCACAGGCCGCCGTCGCGGCATGCGCCCGCGTGCAGCGTGCCATGGAAATCCTCGGCAGCGACATACCGGAGCACCTCCGCTACGCGGGCGAGCTGCGACTGTCCTTCCGCGACTCGAGCCTCGACGAACTGGGCCATCACGCCGATCCGCCCATGACGAAGGACGCCGTCGCCGGACGCATCCGCCGTTTGCTCGCCATGGCGGACAAGAAGGCCGTCGACCAGGGGATCCCTGGAACAGACGCGAACCTTCCCGCCGATCTCGACGATGTTTGAGGCCCCTCGTCAGCGGGACACCCTGACCTGAGTAGACTTGAAACGTCGCTTACACACTCGTGGCGGAGCACTTCGCGCCAACTCGACAGAGGAGATATGAATGGCTGAATACACTTTGCCCGCTCTCGCCTATGACTACTCGGCACTTGCGCCGAGCATCAGCGGCACCATCATGGAACTTCACCACAGCAAGCACCACCAGGCATACGTGACCGGCGCGAACACCGCCCTCGCGCAGCTTGCGGAAGCTCGCGACTCCGGCCAGCTGGCCAACGTCAACAAGCTTGAAAAGGACCTCGCCTTCAACCTCGGCGGTCACGTCAACCACTCCATCTTCTGGACCAACCTCTCCCCGGACGGCGGCGACAAGCCCACCGGCGAGCTGGCGAGCGCCATCGAGGACTTCTTCGGTTCCTTCGACAAGTTCCAGGCGCACTTCACCGCGGCAGCCCTCGGCGTGCAGGGTTCCGGCTGGGCGGTTCTCGCCTGGGACTCGATCGGGCAGCGCCTGATCGTCCAGCAGTTCTTCGACCAGCAGTCCAACTTCGCCGCGGGCACGATTCCCGTGCTCATGCTCGACGTCTGGGAGCACGCCTACTACCTCGACTACCGCAACGTGCGTGCGGACTACGTGAAGGCATTCTGGAACATCGTCAACTGGGCGAACGTCCAGGAGCGTTTCACGATCGCCCGCGAAAAGACCAACGGGCTCCTGCTTCTTTCCTAGCAGGCAGCGGAGCGGGCCTGTCTCTTATACACATCTGACGCTGCCGACGAGCG
>NZ_JASJVI010000021.1:0-46154 GCF_035019865.1 Cryobacterium sp. 10I5 | reverse complement strand
GGGGGCGGGTGAGCGCGGGGGGCGCGCGGGGCGCGCGGGGCGGGCGGTCAGATGATGCCGACGGAGAGGGTGCTCGGGTTGCCGAAGCGGTGCGCCGTGATCGAGATCGCCTGCTCCCTGAGGAACGGAAGCAGCTCGACCCGGCCTGCCTGCGTGACCGGGTGGGCGTAGACGGCCACGTCGGGGCTGCCGCGGAGGGCGTGCGCAAGCTGGGCAGCGGCATCCGTCGCCCCGGTCAGCGGGCCGCCGCCGATGAGCCGCACCCGGCTCGTCGTGATGCCGCCCGCCGCGGCGCGGGCGAGCCATTCGGCGTCGCTCTCGACCGTGACCGGGATCTCACGCTCCGCGAGGGCGCCGCGCACGATCGGCGGCATCGGCACCGCGCTCGACACCGAGAAACGCGACTTCGACAGGGTCGCTGCGATGAGCACCCGCAACAGGTTCGACAGGGTCCCGTCCTCGGCGAGGCGCACCGTGACGGGCAACGCCCGGTAACGGAACAGGTTGCGTTCGACGCCGAGTTCCGAGACGTCCCTGACCATCGCGAATTCCTCGCGCCAGGCGAGCGCGTCGCTCAGGGCCGAGCGGCGCAGCACGTCGAAGTCGGCATATTCGAGCACAGCCTGCGAGCCCTCGATGAGCTGGGTGACCCTCGGTTCGAGGCCGCGCAGGTGCAGGGTCGAACTGTTCCTGCCCGGGTTGGTCACCCAGCTGCCGAGGCCGTAGAGGTAGTTCGGGCCGCCGGCCTTCGTGCCTGCTCCCACCGAGGACCGCTTCCAGCCGCCGAACGGCTGGCGCTGCACGATCGCCCCCGTGATCCCCCGGTTGACGTACAGGTTGCCCGCCTCGATCGTCTCGAGCCAGGTCGCGAGTTCTTCGGGGTCGAGCGAATGCAGGCCGGAGGTGAGCCCGTAGTCGACCGCGTTCTGAAAGCGGATGGCTTCCTCGAGGGTGCGCGCATGCATCACTCCCAGCACGGGCCCGAAGAACTCGGTGAGGTGGAAGTAGGAACCGGGGGCGACGCCGGTGCGGATGCCCGGCGACCAGAGCGCGCCGTCCTCGTCGAGCTGCTTCGGTTCGACGAGCCAGCTCTCGCCGACGCCGAGCTCGGTGAGGGCGTGCAGGAGCTTGCCGTTCGCCGGTTCGATGAGCGGGCCCATCTGGGTGACCGGGTCTGAGGGGCGCCCGACCCGCAGGCTGGTCGCGGCGTCGACGAGCTGGCCGAGGAAGCGCTCGGACCGCGCGACGGAACCGACGAGGATGACGAGGCTCGCCGCAGAGCACTTCTGGCCGGCGTGCCCGAAGGCGCTCTTGACGACGTCGGCGGCCGCGAGGTCGAGGTCGGCGGACGGAGTCACGATGATCGCGTTCTTGCCACTCGTCTCCGCGAGCAGGGGCAGGTCCTCGCGGAAGCTCCGGAACAGCTGAGCGGTCTCGTACGCTCCGGTGAGGATGACCCGGTCGACAGAGGGGTGCCCGATCAGCCGGGTGCCGAGCTCCCGGTCGGCGAGGTCGACGAGCGCGAGCAGGTCGCGGGGAACCCCGGCCTCCCAGAGCGCCTCGACCATGACCGCGCCGGAGCGCTGGGCGAGCTTCGCGGGCTTGACGATGACGCCGGAGCCTGCCGCGAGCGCGGCGAGCACCCCGCCTGCGGAGATCGCGACGGGGAAGTTCCACGGCGGAGTCACAACGGTGAGGCGGGGAGGCACGAAGATGGCGCCCTGCACGGCGTCGAGCGCCCGGGCGCTCTCGGCGTAGTAGTGCGCGAAGTCGATGGCCTCGCTCACCTCGGGGTCGCCCTCGGCGATGGTCTTTCCGGTCTCTGCGGCCATCACCTCGATCAGGCGGTCGCGGTTCGCGGCGAGCGCGAGGCCGGCCCGGTGCAGGATCGCGGCCCGTTCCCCTCCGGGGCGCTGGCCCCACTCGTCGCCGCTCGCGGTGACGGTGTCGATGATGGCGTCGAGCTGCTCCTCGGTGTCGACGCGGGCGGCGAGGATCGTGTCGATGCCGAGGCGGGACCCCTCGACCTGGGCGAGGATCCGGCGCCCCCACGCACGGTTCGCGGGCAGTGCGGGGTCGGTGTCCGGTTCGTTGTGGAACCGGCGGATGCCGGCGGCCGCGTTTCCGGGGCCCGCGTGGGTCAGCAGTGCGGCCGTGTCGCTGAGCGAGCCGCGGGTGAAGCCGAGCACGGCATTGGTGAGGCCGAGGTCGTCGTCGGTGTGCTGGGCCGCGTCGACCGCCGACTCGGTCGCCTCGAGCTGGGTGACCGCTGACCGGTCCTGGGTGCGGTTCGGCGCTGGCACGAATGCCTCCGGGCCGACCGACGTTTCGAGGGCCCGGAGCGAGGCGAGGAAGCGCTCCTTCTCGCGTTCGAAGAGCGGGGGCGAGGTCGTGAGCTCGAATACGGCGGACATGAAGTTGTCCTGGCTCGCGTTCTCCTCGAGGCGGCGGATCAGGTAGCTGATCGCCACGTCGAACTCGGCCGGGTTGACGACGGGCGTGTAGAGAAGCAGCCTGCCGACGTCCCGGCTCACGGCCTCGGCCTGGCTCGTCGCCATGCCGAGCAGCATCTCGAACTCGACCCGGTCGTCGACGCCGCGCCGCTTGGCGAGGAGGTGGGCCCAGGCCACGTCGAAGAGGTTGTGCCCGGCGACGCCGATGCGGACGGCATCCGTGTTCTGCGGGGTCAGCGCCCAGTTGAGCACCCGCTTGTAGTTCGTGTCGGCGTCCTGCTTGGTGCCGTAGGTCGCGAGCGGCCAGTCGTGCACGATCGCGTCGACGTGCTCCATGGCGAGGTTGGCGCCCTTGACGACGCGCACCTTGATCGGGGCTCCCCCGGCCGCGCGCCGGCCCTGCGCCCAGTGGGTCAAGCCCTGCAAGGCGCCAAGCGCATCGGGCAGGTAGGCCTGCAGCACGATGCCGGCCTCGAGGCCGAGCAACCGGGGCTGGTCCAGGATGCGTTCGAAGACCGCGATCGTGAGATCGAGGTCGCGGTACTCCTCCATGTCGAGGTTGATGAATTTCGGCACAGCGGATGCCGCGGCGAGCTCGTACAGCGGCGTCAGCCTCTCGACGACCCGGGTCACGGCCTCGTCGAACGACCACATCGAGAGCTGGCTCGCGATCGAAGACACCTTGATCGAGACGTAGTCGACGTCGGGGCGGGCGAGCAGGTCCCTGGTGCCCTCGAGCCGGCGCATGGCCTCCTTCTCGCCGAGCACGGCCTCGCCGAGCAGGTTGATGTTGAGCCGGTTGCCGGATGCGCGCAGGCTCGCGATCGCGGGACCGAGCTTGTCCGGCGTCGCGTCGACGACGAGGTGACCGACCATCTGCCGCAGCACTTTGCGTGCGGCCGGGATGACGACCCACGGCAGCACGGGGCCGAGCACGCCGCCGAGGCCGATGGCGCCGCGCAGGTACCCGGGTAGGAAGCCTGGGGCCTTCTTCGCGACGGCCTGCAGGTTGTACCCGGCGACCATGAGGTCCTGGGGGCGCATGACGCCGTCGACGAAGCCGACCGTGAAGTCGAGTCCGTTCGGGTCCTTGAGCACGCCGGCGAGGCGTTCGGCCGAGACATCCGCAGGAATGGCGGTGCTCTCCGCGAGCCACTTCCTGACGAGCGTGACAACCTCCGCGCTCTGGGCCTGGTGCACGACGGACGGTGAGTTGCTCATGGTCACGAGGGTAGTCTTTCGCTCGCGCAACGGCCGGGAGCCGTTCCGGGGGGACGGAATCTGAGTCCAGTGTCCCGGGAACTTCCGATAAGCAAAAGCGACCGTTAGTGCAGAGTATTGGTTAGTATTTGTGTGCAATGGGGCCGAGTGGAAGGTGCACGCGATGCTGGACGTGCGAAGGTTGCGCCTGCTGCGTGAACTGAAGATCCGGGGGACCCTCGCCGGGGTTGCCGAGGCGCTCTCGTACAGCCCCTCCGCGGTGTCCCAGCAACTCGCCCTGCTCGAGAAGGAGGCGGGGGTCGAGCTCCTGCACAAGGTCGGTCGCCGCGTTCAGCTCACCGCGCAGGCCGAGATCCTCGTCGAGCACACCGCCCACCTGCTCGAACGGCTCGAGATCGCCGAGGCCGAGATGATGGCCTCGCTCACGACCGTCTCCGGCACCGTGCGGGTGGCGGTCTTCCAGTCCGCGTCGCACGCCGTGATCCCGCGGGCGCTGACTCTCCTCACCGCCGAATTCCCCCGGCTGCGTGTCGAAGTGACCGAGCGCGAGCCGGAGCGCGGCCTCTTCGAAGTGAGCGCCAGGGACTTCGACCTCGTCCTCGCCGAGCAGTACCCGGGGCACGGCCGGGCGCACCGGGCGGACCTCGACCGGGTGCACCTGGCCACGGATGCACTGCGGCTCGCGCTGCCGCCCGCGAGCGCCGGTGTCGGCGTGGGCGCGAGCGCCGGGCGGGCCGCGAGCGCAGCAGGGACGCTCGCCGGCATGGCCGGGCTGCCGTGGGTCATGGAACCGCACGGGACCGTCTCCCGGTCGTGGGCGAGCCAGCTGTGCCGCGACGCCGGGTTCGAACCGGACGTCCGGTTCGAGACCGCGGACCTGATCGCGCACATCCGCCTGATCGAATCGGGGAACGCCGTCGGCATCCTGCCGGACCTGGTCTGGGCGGGTGCCGCCCCCACGGTGCACCTCGTCGACCTGCCCGGCGACCCGCGCCGCACCCTCTTCTCGGCCGCGCGCCGCTCGAGCACGAGGCGCCCGGGCGTCGTCGCCGTGCGCGACGCGCTCGCCCGCGCCGTGACCCAGCCTGACCCCTGACGAATTCGACGGAGTTTTTGCCGGGGAAGCGCTTACATCCGGCTCCCACGTGCTTTTTTCGCAAAAACTCCGTCGAATCGGTTAGGCACGGGCGCCTTGACGGGGGTCGCGGGCGGGCCTTGAATAACAAGCAGAGCACGCGCGTGACCGCGTGCGGTTATGGAGTCCCCGTGGTCACCCTCCTCGCCCGCCGCATTCTCGTGGCCACCGCGGCGGCCAGCGTCGCCGTCGCACTCTCCGGGTGCGGGGCATCCGCCGAAAGCGCCGCGACCGGAGTCTGGGGCGATCCTGACGCCCCACGGATGCCGAGCCTCGAACTCCACGAGGACCGTTCGCTCTCCGGCACCGACGGCTGCAACCGGCTCGTCGGCACCTGGAAGATGAGCGGTGACCGGATCGAATTCGGGCCCATCGCCTCGACCCTGATGGCCTGCGAGGGTGTCGACACCTGGCTGGGAGCCGCGACGACCGCGACCATCGACGGCTCAACGATGACCCTCACGGACCAGGGCGGGAAAGAGATCGGCACCCTCGAGCGCCGGCCGGCGAGCAGCCCGAACTGACCCGCAGCGCCCGAGGGGAGCAACACCGGCGAACGGACGACCCCGAACCATTGAGCGCTTCCCCTTCTCAATCGCATCGCCGTCAGTTGTTTTACTTCTGCACGGGCCTCGCCTAGCGTGAGTCGACATGAAGACTTTCACCCTGCCCGGCACCGATATCGTCGCCCCGAACGTCATCCTCGGCCTGATGCGCATCCAGGAGAAGAGCGACGACGAGGTCCGCGACCTCGTGCGCACCGCCCGCGACGCCGGAATCGACTTCCTCGACCACGCCGACATCTACGGCTCAGAACTGCACGGCTGCGAACGCCGCTTCGGCGAGGCGCTGCAGCTCACCCCCGCGCAGCGTGACGAGATCACGATCCAGACGAAGACGGGAATCGTCGGGGACGGACCGTATTTCGACTTCTCCTACGAGCACATCATCGAGTCCGTCGAGGGGTCGCTCGCCGCCCTGCGGACCGACCACATCGACATCCTGCTGCTGCACCGCCCCGACGCCCTCGTCGAACCCGAGGAGGTCGCCCGCGCGTTCGACGAACTCGAAGCCGCGGGCAAGGTTCGGGCCTTCGGCGTCTCGAACCACACCCCGCGCCAGATCGACCTGCTGCGGAAGTACGTGCGCCAGCCGATCGTCGTCAACCAGCTGCAGCTCTCGCTCACCCACGCACCGATCATCGCCCAGGGCGTCTCCGCGAACATGAGCGCGCAGGAGCAGGCCGTCACCCGCGACGGGGGCGGCATCGTCGACTACTGCCGCCTGAACGACATCACCATCCAGGCCTGGTCGCCGTTCCAGGCCGGCTTCTTCACGGGGGTGTTCCTCGGCTCGCCGGAGTACCCCGAGCTCAACGCCGTCATCGACCGACTCTCCGCACAGTACGGCGTCCCGGCGATCGCGATCGCGACCGCCTGGATCCTCCGTCACCCCGCCCGGATGCAGGTCGTTCTCGGCACCACCACCCCCGAGCGCGTCACCGGCGCGGCCCAGGGCTCAGACGTGACGCTCACCAGGGCCGAGTGGTACGAGCTCTTCCGCGCCGCAGGGCACATCGTCCCCTGAGTGCTATCGGGGCTGTCCGGGCTGTCGGGGCTGTCCGGGCTGTCGGGGCCGTCCAGGCCGTCCAGGCCGGATGTCCCGCGCCGGCCCGCACGCGACGGCGCCCGTTGCTAGTCTCGAGGCGTGACGGAACCCACTCATGACGTTGTCATCGTCGGCGGCGGCCACAACGGACTGACCGCCGCCGCGTACCTCGCCCTCGCCGGCCGCAGCGTGATCGTGCTCGAGCGCGCGGACCACGTCGGCGGGGCCGCGATCTCCGCGGAGGCGTTCGAGGGCGTCGATGCCCGGCTCTCGCGCTACTCCTACCTCGTCAGCCTGCTGCCGCAGCGGATCATCGACGAACTCGGCCTCGAGATCGGCCTCGCCCGTCGCCGCTTCTCCTCGTACACGCCGAACCCCGCCGACCCGGCCGGCGGGCTCCTCGTCGACAACGGCGACGACTCCGCCACGCGGGCGAGCTTCGACCGGATCGGCGCACCCGCCGACGCCCCGGCCTGGGCCGACTTCTGCGCCGACACCGGGCGGCTTGCCCGAGCGCTCTTCCCCACGGTCTGCGAACCCCTGCCGACCCGCTCCGAGGCGAGGCTGCTGCTCGGCGACGACTCCCTGTGGGATCGCTTCGTCGAGCATCCGCTCGGCCGGACGATCACCGAGGCCTTCACGAACGACCTCGTGCGCGGCGTCGTCGCGACCGACGGCCTGATCGGCACGTTCACGTCTGCGGATGCGAGCGACCTCGCTGCGAACCGCTGCTTCCTCTACCACGTGATCGGCAACGGCACCGGGGACTGGGACGTGCCGATCGGCGGGATGGGAGCCGTGACGGGCGAACTCGAGAAGGCGGCGCGGCAGGCGGGTGCCCGGATCGTGACCGCTGCCGAGGTGACGAGCGTCCGTCCGGACGGAACCGTGCGCTACCGGCGCGGCGGCAGCATCCGCGAGGTCGCCGGAACGGTCGTGCTCTCCGGTGTCGCCCCCTGGGTGCTCGAGCGGCTCCTCGAAGCGGATGCCGGCGGCCGGGAGGATCGCGACGCCGCGCCAGACGCCGCTCCCGACCGGGTGCCCGCGCCGAAGCCGGAGGGCGCCCAGGTCAAGGTCAACCTCCTGCTGCGCCGCCTGCCGCAGCTCCGCGACACGTCGGTCACCGCAGAGGCCGCGTTCGGCGGCACCTTCCACGTCAACGAGACGTACATCCAGCTCGAGGGCGCGTACGACGAGGCCATCCGGGGGATCATCCCGGACCGGCTGCCCTGTGAGATCTACTGTCATTCCCTGAGCGACCCGAGCATCCTGTCGCCGGAGCTCGCGGCATCCGGCGCCCACACCCTCACCGTCTTCGGCCTGCACGCACCGAACCGCTGGCTGAGCGATGAGAACAACGACGCAACGCGGGCCCGGCTCCAGGAGGCCGTGCTCGCCTCGCTCAACTCGGTGCTCGCCGAGCCGATCGAAGACCTGCTGCTGACGGATGCGGCCGGCCGGCCCTGCATCGAGACGAAGACGACCCTCGACCTCGAGCACGCCCTCAACCTGCCCGGCGGGAACATCTTCCACGGTCCCCTCGAGTGGCCGTTCCTCGAGGACGACGCTCCCCGGGGCACCGCGGCGGAACGCTGGGGGGTCGCGACCCGGTATCCGCGCATCCTGGTCTGCGGCGCCGGCGCCCGCCGTGGCGGCGGCGTCAGCGGCATCGGAGGGCACAACGCCGCCCTGGCGGTGCTCGAGGCAGAGCTCGACGACTGAACCCGCCGGGCGATTTCGGCGGCCGATTTCGGCGGCCGGGGCCAGCGAACCAGGCCGGCACAGGCGATGCTGTGGCACGGGGACGCCGAACGGGTTTAGCCTGAAGGCACGGCTCCTGTTTCACTCACCGCGGAGGTTCCCATGTCAGCCAAGCCCACCGGTCGCCTCGCCCATCGCGAGGACGGGCTGTACCTCATGCTCGATCGTCTTTTCACGGCGCCCATCGACGACGTCTGGGCGAGCGTCAGCCGGCCCGGTGGCCTCGCCGGGTGGATCGGGACGTACACCGGGGCGCCGGAGACCGGTGCGGTGCGCTTCAAGCTCTCCGAAGCGGATGCCGAGTGGACGTATGTGACGATCCTCAAGTGCATCCCGCCGAAGCGGTTCACCGTCAACCTCGGCGAGGGTGAAGCGGCGAGGCACCTGATCCTGCACCTCGTCGAAGGCGCGGGAATGACCACGCTCACCCTCGGGCAGCGCCTGCACTCCGCGGCGGACGCCGCACGGGTCGGGCCGTTCTGGGACTACTACCTCGATCGCCTCGTCGCCGTGCGCACCGGGCAGCCGCTGCCCGCCCACGAGCACTACGCGGGCGGGCACGAGCTCTACTACTCCGAGCTCATCGTCCCGACCAAGCCCCCGGTCGCTCCCGTCCCCGCACCGCCGCGCGCATAGTCCTGCCGACCGTCCCCGAGGGTGCGAGCCCTCCCGGACGTCGGCGCGCCAGAACTGCTGCGCCCGCTGCCGAAACGGCCGCTGCCGCCGACTATTCCCAGAGACTCGGGGCGGCCGCGCGGGTCGCGGGCAGGGCGACGTCGGCGCTCCACTCGAGCAGCCACGTCGGGACGGTGAGACCGGCGGGCGCCGGTCCGACGGCGGCCAGCAGTTCCTCGATTCCGACGACGCCCCCGCTGCGCTTGAGGAAGCGACCCCGGATGAAGCCGAGCGCGAGGATCTCGGGGTTACCGTCGGCATCCGGTCGCACGAAGCGCTGCTCCACGTAGACGGCCTTCTCGTCGAAACCGAGGATGCGCGATTCGACGGTGAACCGCTGGCCGACGGTGAGCGACTTACGGAAGCTGATGGTCTCGCTCACGACGACGGGGTACCAGCCCCGTGCGGTGAAGATCGGCCAGATGCCGGTGCGGTGCAGCAGGTCGAGCCTGGCGATGTCCATGATCGACAGGTACACCCCGTTGTTCATGTGCCTCAGGATGTCCTGGTCGGTCGGGAGAGTCACGAACCGGGTTCTCACGACGTCATAGGACCCGACGCGGGGGCCCCGCTTCGACAGCCAGCCGTGGAAGAGGGTGCGCATCAGCATATGCATCCTGCGATGTTAACGCCTCGGGCGATTGGGTAGCATTCCGGTATGGTCCCGATCGATCACCTGCTCACGTTCGCGCTCGCCTCCGTCGCACTCATCGCGCTGCCGGGGCCGACCGTTCTCTTCGTGATCGGACGCTCCCTCGCGCTCGGACGTCTCGGCGGTTTCCTGAGCGTGCTCGGAAACGCCCTCGGGATGCTGCCCCTCATCGCCGCGGTCGCCCTCGGCCTCGGCGCGCTCGTGACCCAGTCGATCGTGGTCTTCACGATCGTCAAGGTCGTCGGCGCCGCCTACATCGTCTACCTCGGCATCCACGCGATCACGCACCGCGGCGCCGTCACCCGGGCACGCGGCGTCACGCTCGTCGGCCGACCCTGGTGGCGGCTGCTCGCCGAGGGGTCGGTCGTCGGCGCCACGAACCCCAAGTCGATCGTGTTCTTCGTCGCCGTGCTGCCCCAGTTCGTCGACTACCGTGCCGGTGCGGTGCCGCTGCAGCTGCTTACCCTCGGCACCATCTTCGTCGTGCTCGCCCTCGCGGGCGACAGCGTCTGGGCACTCGCAGCGGGCACGGCGCGGAACTGGTTCGCGAAGTCGCCAAAACGCCTCGAACGGCTTTCCGCCGGCGGCGGAGTCATGATGATCGGCCTCGGCGGCGTCCTGGTCGCGACCGGCGCCCAGAGCTGAACCGCCGTTCCTAAACGGCGACCGGGGCCGGAACGGGCACTGGAAGGGCCGCGACCCGACGGACGAACGCGCCGAGGCGCCGGTAGACCTCCTGCGACTCGGGATGCCGCGCGTCCTGCTGCCAGGTGTGATGGGTGTTCGCCTGCCGCCGGTCGTAGATCAGGCTGTCCACCTGGATCGACCGGCGCTTGAGCGCAGCGATGAAGTTCAGGTTCGCCCGGTAGAAGTAGTCCCGCTCGCTCGTCGTGACGAAGACGGGCGGGAATCCGCTGTCGAGCCATTCGATCGGGTTCATGAACCGAGCCGCGGCCCGCAGCACGACTCCGCGCCCCCGCTCGGGCAGCAGCATCCGCAGGAAGTTGAGGCTCAGCACGAAGCCGCGCTCGAACATCACCGAGAGGTCGGCGATGCTGCAGTGCTGCACGAGACCGCGGAGGTTGCCCGGATCTACGTGGGGTTCGATGCCGTAGTGGGCCGCGAGCTCCGGCTCGAATGCGGATGCCGCGAGGAGCGCCGCGATGTGGCCGCCGGCCGAATCCCCGCCGAGCACGATCCGGGTCGGGTCACCGCCGAAGTCGGCCACGTTGCGGGCCACCCAGTCGAGCACCGCATCACCGTCCTCGAGCATGTGCCTGAGCTGGAACCTGGTGGCCATCCGGTAGTTGGCATTGACGACGACCATCCCGTCCGCGGCCTGGCTCGCGCAGTACTTGGTGAGTGGCGCCTTGTCGCCGGAGGTCCAGCCGCCGCCATGGAAATACACGTAGACCGGAAGCGGACCGGCAGGGTCGTGCGGCACCATCACGTCGAGCCGGTGGTCGCGGCTCGCGTCCCCGATGTAGTCGACGTCGAGGTGGTAGTCCACCGTATCGATCGGCTGGAGGTTGAACTTGTGCAGCTCGCCGGGAGAGAGCCGGATCATCAGGGCCCGCCAGACCCAGACGGGAACGCGGCGGAGACTGGTTTCGCGGGGTTTCAGGGTGGTGCCTGCGGTCATGCGAGGGTGCTGCGGATCTGGTTCACAGCACGAACCTAGGTCCCGCGTGTGTGAGCAACCTGAGAGGACCTCAGGTTTCGGCCCCGGGCAGGCTTATGTTTTCGATCCGGGCAGGCGTTCTAGGGGTGCAGTGCCGCCCCGCCGAAGGCGCCGGTCGCTTCGATGACCGCGCGGCCGAGGGTGTGGAACCGGAGGGTGAAGCCGAGCACGGCGGGAGTCGATCCCGGGTCGAGGTCGAGAGTGGGGACATCCACTGCGTGCACGATGAACTGGTAGCGGTGGGTGCCGGTTCCGGGCGGCGGGCCGGCGCCGATGAAGGAGGTGAGCCGCAGCTCGTTGGGCAGGGTGACCGCTCCGGCGGGTAGCAGCGCTCCGCCGGGTGCGCCGGCTCCGGCCGGCAGAGACGTGACGGAGGCCGGGATGTTGAAGACCGCCCAGTGCCAGAAGCCGGAGCCGGTCGGTGCATCCGGGTCGTAGAGAGTGACCGCGAAGCTCTTCGTCTCGGCCGGGAACCCGCTCCAGGACAGCTGCGGCGAGCGCTCGAGGCCACCGGCTCCCGCGCCGAACTGCGCGGCCGAAAGCGGTGCCCCGTCGGTCACATCCGTGCTCGAGAGCGTGAAGAGCGGCACCTCGCCGTAGACGGCGAGCGGATCGACGGTGGTCATGGGTCCTCCTGGCGGCGGGGGTTCTTGTGCGGGCTGCCCCCAGTTTAGGCGCCAGGCGTCCTCGCTTCGAAGATCCTCAGGCGCCGCCAAGGTCGCACAGCGGTCGGGTCCAGCCCGCCTCGCTACGGTCCAGCAATGGACTATTCCCTTCTCGGCGTCTTCGGCATCCTGACCATCGTGTCGGTCGCCGTCATCGCGCCGCGGCTCGGAGTCGCCGCCCCGCTCCTCCTCGTGCCCATCGGGATCGCGGCGAGCCTCGTCCCCGGCGTACCGGCCTTCGATTTCCCGCCAGAGCTCATCCTCGCGGTCGTCCTCCCTCCGCTCCTCTATTCGGCCGCGGTCAACGTGCCGTTGCACGACTTCCGCCGCAACGCGACGGCGATCACCGGGCTCTCTGTGCTGCTCGTGATCGTGAGCGCCGTCGCGAGCGGAGCACTGTTCCACTGGTTGCTGCCCGGCCTCAGCGTTCCCGCCGCCCTCGCGCTCGGTGCGGTCGTGAGCCCGACGGATGCGGTCGCAGCGACCTCGATGGGGCGCCGGCTGGGGCTGCCACCCCGGGTGGTGACCCTGCTGGAGGGTGAGGGACTGCTCAACGACGCCTCGGCCCTCGTGCTGCTCCGCTGTGCGATCGCGGCGACGGCAGGCGGGGTGTCCCTGATCGGCGTGGCCGGGGACTTCGTGTACGCCGTCGGAGTCGCGATCGGGATCGGTCTCATCGTGGGGCACCTGACCGTGTGGCTGAGGTCGCGCCTGGGGAACGTCGTGCTCAACACGACGATCTCATTCGCGGTGCCGTTCCTCGCGTTCATCCCGACCGACCACGTCCACGCGTCCGGGGTGCTCGCCGTCGTCGTCGCCGGGCTCGTGACCGGGCATCGGGGACCGCTGGTCTTCACTGCGGAAGTGCGGATCAGCGAACAGGTGAACTGGCGGACGATCCAGTTCGTGCTCGAGAACGGCGTCTTCCTCCTGATGGGCTTCGAACTGAAGTACCTGGTCGGCGAGGTGCACGAGGATCATGTCAGCGTCATCGAGGCCGTCGGCATCGGACTTCTCGCGACCGTCGTCCTCGTCGTCGTCCGGGGCGCCTTCGTCGTACCTCTTGTCGCCCAGCTCAAACGACAAGAGCGCAGGGCCCGGGCCGGCGGCCGGGAGGTCGACTCCGCACTGCGGCGGCTGCGCATGGCCAGGCATGAGGGCGTCGCCCAGGCCAGTGCTCACCGGAGGCTGACCAGGAAGCGGGCGGACCTCGACTTCCAGACGGTCGAGAGCCTCGGCTGGCGGGACGGCGCTGTGCTCGGCTGGTCGGGGATGCGAGGCGTCGTCGCACTCGCCGCCGCGCAGTCGCTGCCGACCGGCATCCCCTACCGGCCGCAGCTGATCTTCATCGCGTTCACCGTTGCCCTCGTGACCCTGCTCGTGCAGGGCGGCACCCTGCCGCTGCTGATCCGCAGGCTCGGGCTCACCGGAAGCGCCGAGGCGGATGACCAGCGTGGCTTCGCAGCCCTCGTCGGCCAGATCAGCGCGGCCGGGCTCCAGAGCCTCGGCAACCCTGCGCTCGCGCAGGACGGTGGTGAACCGTTCACCGCGGAGGCACTGTCCCTGGTGCGTGCGGACAGCATCCGCCGCGCACAGGCGCTCGACGAGACGGCGGCCCCGGCCACCGCGGCACCGCACCACCAGCACCGTGCGCTGCGGCTGCACGTGCTCGCACGTGAGCGCGCCGCCCTGCTCGACGCCCGCGAGACGGGGGTCTACGGCTCGCACCTCATCGAGAGGGCCCAGCGCATGCTCGACCTCGAGGAGACCCGGCTGTCCTCCAACCCCTGGGCATGACTCCTGCACATTCCCCTGCGGTGGAATTCCTGCCGCGTGATTCCGGGGCCCCCGCCGTCAACCGCGGGAATCTGCAGGAGTCATGCCGAACCAGGGCGGGTAACATGGCGCGGTGGCCATTCCGAAGATCCTGCTGTACTACGTCTTCACGCCGCTCGCCGACCCCGAGGCCGTGCGGCTCTGGCAGCGCGGCCTGTGCGAAGCGCTCGGACTGCGCGGCCGCATCCTGATCTCGAAGGACGGCATCAACGGCACGGTCGGCGGCGACCTCCCCGCCGTGAAACGCTACGTGCGGACGACGCGCGAATACCCGGCGTTCCGCGACATCGACTTCAAGTGGAGCGAAGGCACCGGCCTCGACGAAGCCGGCCTGAGCCTCGACTTCCCGCGGCTCGTGGTGAAGGTGCGCGAGGAGATCGTGAGCTTCGGCGCTCCCGGCGAGCTCACGGTCACCGGGGCGGGAGTGCAGGGCGGCGGCACCCGGCTCGACCCCGCCGCGCTGCACGAACTCGTCGCCGAGCGCGGCGAAGACCTGGTCTTCTTCGACGGCCGCAACTCCTTCGAAGCGGAGATCGGACGCTTCCGGGGCGCCGTCGTTCCCGACGTCGCAACGACCCGCGACTTCGCCGCCGAGCTCGACAGCGGCCGGTATGACCACCTCAAGGACCGCCCGGTCGTCACCTACTGCACCGGCGGCATCCGCTGCGAAGTGCTCAGCTCGCTGATGAAGGACCGCGGCTTCGGCGAGGTCTACCAGCTCGACGGCGGTATCGTGCGCTACGGCGAGGCCTACGGCAACTCCGGCCTCTGGGACGGTTCGCTCTATGTCTTCGACCAGCGGATGTCCGTCGACTTCGCCGGGGACACCGCGGTCCTCGGCCGGTGCGCCTGCTGCGCGGCAGCGACGAATCAGATGATGAACTGCCGCGAACCGTCCTGCCGGGAACAGCTCGTCGTCTGCCGGGACTGCACCGCTACGGCGCCCGCCTGCCCCGCGCACTCCTGACCGGCCGCGCGCGGGAGAACTCCCTCGCGTCCTTCGCCGAGAGGGCGAGCAGGATGAGGATGTCGAAGGTGACGCTCACGAGCGAGGTCCGCAGGGTGATCGCGGCCCCGTTGACGGCATAGTCGACGAAGCTTGTGATGATGCTCACCGTCGCGAACGACATCGCCACGATCCGCGCCCAGTTCCTGCCGAAGTACACGAATGCGGCGAAGCCGATGTTGAGGGCGAGGACGACTCCGTAGCCGGCCAGCAATAGCCCGAGGGCGACGCCGGCCGTAGCGGGGTCGACGGTGCCCGCCGGCTTGCCGTCGATGGCGACGGCCGAGACGAACTCCGGCCAGTCGAGCGCAGCGAGGACGATGACACCGAGGCCGGACAGGACCCGAGCCGAGAGCATCAGGGCTCCGACGCTGATCGAAGCCGGCCGCCGCCGGTGGACACCGGGTGCCGCCGGCGCCGCGCTCCCGTTCGGTGCCTCGCCCGATGCCGTGGACGGAACCGGCGCGGCAGCAGAACCCGCCCGCGCAGCCGCGCTGCCGGACACCGCGACGCCGGACACGTCGATGACCGGCAGGTCTCCGTCCGTCTGTATCGTGTCACCTCCGCCGTTGCGCGCGTGGTAGCCGCTCGCGAAGTCCCGGATCACGTCCACCCGGGCCCCCGAGCCGGCCTGAAGCAGCGACTCGACGATGTGGTCCCGCTCGATGTCGGTGTTCTCATCGATCTTGTGCGTGATCTGCAGGGTGAACAGGGAGAAGCCGACGGCGCGATCGAAGGTCCCCGCCGCGAGCCAGTCGACCCTCGTCCCGCCCGGGAGGAGCCAGCCGTCCGGGCAGCGCCAGAACCGCACGTGGTGCCGCTTGGCCGGATTGTCGGCGACCTCCTGCTGGTACGCGAAATCCTGCATCCGGTCGAACAGGAACAGCGGGCTGACGGGCGCCTCGTCATAACTGCGCCTGGCGAGCGTCGCCGAGACCATCCTCCAGGTCGTGCCGGGCGTGATGTCGTCCGCCCGCGTCCAGCCTGCCGCGGCGAGCGCCTGCTGAAGCTGTTCCGCCGAGCCGGTGATCGCGAGGTTGACCGGGTCGCCGAGCAGGCCGTCGCTCGTGCGGGTGCGGCCGATGAAGTAGTTGGGGACGTACAGCTGCGTGAGGATCCGGTGCAGCCTCGGGAGCACGAGGTACGCGAGCAGCACCCAGAAAAGCACGGCGAACCAGAGCGCACCCCAGCCGAGCAGGAAGCTCTCGCTCACGAGCAGAACGGCGAGCCAGACCGCGGCGAACCCTCCGAAGACGAAGAAGAAGGCGTCGACGCCCGCACTCAGCGAGAGTCGGCGCGGCACGATCCGCACCTTCTCTGGCACGGCGGCGGCGGTCATAGCGCTCATGTTATCGATTCGGCCGCGAGCTGGCGAGGGTGATCCGGGTCCCCGCGGTCTCCGCGAGAGCGCACTTTTGGCCCTTAAACCACCGCCATAAGGGCCAAAAGTGCGCTCTCGCGGAGGGGGAGGAAGGCGGGCGAGCGACGAGTCGTAGGCTCGGAGCATGACTAGTGAGACTCGGTTCCGCGCCATCGTCGTCGAACGAACCGTTGCGGAGGACGGCACGAAGTCGCAGCATGCGACGCTCACGCTCGTCGACGAGACCTTCCTGATGCCGGGTGACGTGACCATCTCCGTCGAATTCTCGAGCCTCAATTACAAGGACGGGCTCGCGCTCGCCGGTCGGCCCGGGGTCATCCGCGTCTGGCCCCTCATCGCCGGGATCGACATCGTCGGCACCGTCGAGTCGAGCGAGGACCCGCGCTGGGTTCCGGGAGACCGGGTCATCCTGAACGGCTCCGGCCTGGGCGAGACCCACCATGGCGGCCTCGCCGAACGCGCCAGGGTCTCTGGGGCCTCCCTGGTGCGCCTGCCCGCCGGGATCAGTGCCCGCCAGGCGGCCGCGATCGGCACGGCCGGCTTCACCGCCATGCTCGCCGTGCTCGCGCTCGAACGCGGCGGCACGACGCCGGACTCCGGTCCTGTGCTCGTCACGGGCGCCGCCGGCGGCGTCGGGTCGATCGCGGTTGCCCTGCTCTCGGCCCGTGGCTACCGGGTGACGGCGTCGACCGGCCGCGTCGACGAGCTCGGCGATTACCTTCGCACCCTCGGGGCCGAGGCCGTCCTGGACCGGAGCACCCTCTCCGAGCCCGGCAAACCGCTCCAGGCCCAGCGCTGGGCCGCGGCCGTCGACTCCGTCGGGAGCGCCACCCTCGCCAACGTCCTCGCCCAGGCGAACTACGGGGCCGTGATCACCGCCTGCGGCCTTGCCCAGGGCGCCGACCTTCCGACAACGGTGATGCCTTTCATCCTGCGCGGGGTGAGCCTCGTGGGCATCAACTCCGTCGAGGCCCCCCTGGCCCTCCGGGAACAGGCGTGGTCGCGGCTTGAATCCGGCCTCGACCTGGCGCTCCTCGACGGTCTGACGTCGAGCATCCCGCTCGGGGAGGCCATCAGCGCGGCCGATGACATCCTCGCGGGTCGCCTGCACGGGCGCACGGTCGTCGCGATCCACGAATAGCGCGGTCAGACCCGATTTAATCAGGGCAGTTCGGCCCAGCGCACTATCAGAACGGAGGCGCCTCGCCGCATCCGCCGTCATTCGACGCGCCGTAATCCCCCACTAGTGGGGGATACCTTGGAAAAAAATGAGCGTACCTTGCATAACAGGAACCCCCTTCACCGGGGGTGCCAGGCTCCGGACCACCCATTCCGGAACCGCACACAGGTAGTCGCACACAGGTAGTAATGCAGAGCACCGACTCATCCCCGAGGCGGCTGCTGTACTCCCCGAATAGAGTGATCCGCACGCACTCGTTACCCGAAACGAAGCGCCGTCTCATGAATGAACTCCTTCACCGACCCCCGGAACGGTACGGACAGACCCCGGGGGCCTTCGCATGAAGTCCAGCATCCACCGCGACATGCTGGGCGCGATCATCGATGTCGCAACGGCCGCCCATGAGTCGGCCCTGCTGGTCGTCGGCGAACCCGGATCCGGTAAGTCGCGCCTGCTCGCCTGCGTCGAACCGATCGCTGGGGTCGAGATCTTTCGGGTCAAGATCAATCCTGCCGAAGCCGGTTTCCCGCTCTCCGGCCTCTCAGCCTTCGTCGCCTCCTTCCAGAACCCGGCCGCCGCCGCGCTCTCCAGCGAACTCCTGATCCCCGGTGAAGCGGATGCCCAGCTTGCCGGCCGCGCAGCGGAACTTCTCGCCCTGATCCGCGACTGCACGCCGGCGGCAACCCTCCTCCTGATCGACGACCTCGACCTGATGGACCTCGCGAGCCAGACCGTCTTCGCGATGGTCGCGACGCGCCTCGGCGGCACGGGACTGCGCCTCGTGGGCACCGTGTCTGCTGAGCCGCCCGTCGGCCCGCTCGCCTCGCTCCCCCGCATCACCCTCGACCGGCTCACCTTCGCCGAATCGATGCTCCTCGCGACCGAGCTCCTGGGGCCCCAGGCCGACGAGGCGCTCCGTCGCATGCTCGCCTTCTCCTCGTCGGGAAGTCCGTCGGAACTCGCCAGGAACGCCCGGCTCCTGACCAGCAGGCATCTCGGCAACACTGCCCCGGTCGCGCTGCCGTTCCGCGCCTCGCGCGCCCCCTCGACCCGGACCTCACAGGAACCGGACGACCAGCATCTGCTGCTGGCGATGCTGTCCTGCTCCTACCTGAGCAGCCAGGATCCGTTCCGGCAGAGCGGCGACCCCCTTCGCGGGGCCCTGGAGGAGCTCCTGTCCGCGGGCACAGTGGTCCGCGACGGCCGGTACCTCCGGATTTCCGACTCTGCGCTGCGATCCCACCTCTACTGGTCCATCGACGCCGGTACCCGTGCCGAATTCCACGCCCGCGCCGCCCGAAGCGAGGCAGCGCCCGGCGGGGACCCCGGCCTCGCGGCCTGGCACCGCAGCTGGGCGGATGCCGGCAGCCTGTCTTCGGACGAACTGCTCGCCTCCGCTGCCGAATTCGCCGGCAGGGGCCTGATCTGGCAGGCCGTCGAACTCGCCGAACGCGCCCTCGCGCTCGCCCTCGACGCGACGGGCAGCCCCGAGGCCCTTCTCGAGGTCGCGGACGCGCTGTACCTGCAGGGCGAACTCTCGTATGCGGCCCGCTACGCCAGGCTCGGCCAGCGCAGGCCCGGCTCGATCGCCACGGTCACAAAGCTGGCGATCCTCCGCACCGGAATCGAATTCATGTCGACCCACCAGTTGCTCACGACCGACCTCGACGACTGGGTCGGTCTGCGCGGCGCGGGCAGCAGGGCAGAAGACCTCGCGCGCCTGCTCGGCATGAGCGCCCTCAGTCACGCCGAGCGCTGGGAAGTCGACGCCGCGCGGGACGCCCTGGCCAGGGGCCGCCACCTTCTCGAGAGCGCAACCCCGGAGTCCGTCGAACTCCACGAGCTGTCCGCGCTGCTGCTCTCCGCCCTCGAGGGCGACCCTGGTCCGTCGACGCGGATGTTCGAGAGGGTCTCCCGGCACGGCTGGACAGAGGAGACGAGCGCGCGCGCCCTGTCCGTCCTCGGCCGCAGCCTCACGTTCATCGATCGCTACGGCGACGCCAGGCGGGTGCTGCGCACCGTCGTCGGACTCGAGCCCCCTCCTGACCCGATCGTCCTGCAGACGGCCAGGTACTACCTCGCCGAGAACGAAATCCTCGCCGGCAACCAATTCGAGGCCATGGCCATCATCGAATCGCTCACGGCCTCAGGGACGGAACAGGTGCATCGTCGCCCGCTCCAGCTCTTGACGGCCTGGTACTGGCAGGCCCGCGGTGACCGCGCCCGCGCGGACGCGGCGATCGAGCTCTGCAACCGCAGCTTCGCGACGAGCGACCATCCGGCGCTCGCCGCACGGCTCGTAGCCGACCAGGGTCGGTTCGCCCTCATGGAGGGCCGGTTCGACGATGCGATCGCGTTCCTGCACCGGGCGGGGGCAATCGGTTCCGCGTTCCGCAATCCCTCGCTGCTCCGGAACCAGGTCGACCTGATCGAGGCATACGTGCTGTCCGGCCGGCTGCGGGAGGCCGTCATCCAGTTCCGCGAGTTCCGGGCCAGGGCCCGGCCCTTCCACACCCGGTGGATCGTGCTCGCCTCCGCACGCGCCGAGGCCCTGCTGACACCCGGCGAGGCATCCGTGGCCGTCTTCGAACACGCTGCGGGCCTCTGGCAGCCCAATGACTCACAATTCGAGCAGGGCCGCACCCTTCTGAGCTTCGCCGACCGGCTCGTGAACCTCGGTCACGGCAGGGAAGGCGCCGACCAGTACCTGGCCGCACGGATGATCTTCACCCAGCTCGGCGCCATCCCGTGGGCCAGGAAGGCGGATGCCGTGCGTCTCGGCACCCACGCCCCGAGCGTCAACCCCCTCCTCGCGACCCTCGCCCCCGACGAACGACTCGTCGCCGAACTCGTGCAGCAGGGCAAGCGCAACAAGGAAATCGCAGCAGAGCTCTTCGTGTCCCTGCGCACCGTGGAGGTGCGTCTCACCCGCACGTACAACAAGCTCGGCGCCAAGTCCCGGTCGCACCTGATCGCGCTGCTCTCCGGCTCCGGAGCGGTGCTGGCGGATGGCGCGGCGAGCGGGATGGTCTGAGCCACTGAACCGGTCGGGCCCCCGCGCCCCCGCGGCCGGGGGCCTGACCGGGGTTCGCGCTACCCGGGCAGGGCGTCGCCGACCGCGATCCCGGAGTTCGTTGCCGTGTTGCTCCGTCGTTCCGGGCTCTTCCAGGTTCCGCTCGACCGGCCGAAAAAGGCCTGCGGGATGGTCCGGAGACAGATGAAGGCGTCGACGATGCGCACGAGCGGGAAACCGATCCCGAGCACCAGGTACTGCGCTCTCCCGGTCACGATCACGACCAGGATCGTGAGCAGGTAGTCCGGCACCAGCACCCCGATCACGATGGACGTCGGGGGGACCGCCTGGGCGACCGCGATCCACACGGGATCGGCCGAGACCTCCCCCCAGGCCGAAGCACCAAGTGAGAACAGGAGAAGTGGAAGGAAGATCAGCATCATGATGCTGCTCGTCACGAGTTCGAAGACGTAGAGGGCGAGCGCTCCCCAGAAGGTCCCGAACCGGAAACCGTGCCTGCGGACCGTCTGCCAGAAGCCGAGCGTCCACCTGCGCAGTTGTTTCGTGTAGTCCCGGAAGGTGTCGGGGTCCTGGGTGTACGCGATCGCAGCGAGGGGGTGGAACGCGATGCGGCCGAGACGCTTGGCATGCACCTCGAATGTCATGTTGAAGTCCTCGATCGCGAGGCCTGGGGCCGAGATGTCGATGTCGGCAAGGATCCGGCTGCGATACATGCTCGCGAAGCCGGGGACGATCGACACCACGTTCGCGAAGCGGGCTGCCTGGCCGTACTTGAGGAGGTACTGCACGACGACATAGAACCGCTCACGGTACGCCACGAGGAAACGGCCGAGCCGGGTCGGTGACGGCGGGTCCGTGACCGTCGCTGCCCGGCCGGCGACGGCGACGACCCCCGGATCGTCGAAGTACGGGAGGCCCGTCTCCATGTAGTCATCCGCGAGCTGGGTGTCGGCATCCAGAAGCATCACGATCTCGAAGCGGTCGGCAAGCCGGAAGTGCGCGATCGCGGCGACGAGCGCACCCGCCTTGCCGCGGTTGGGCAGGAGCTCGACGACGTTCGCGCCGCTCTCCTCCGCGATCGCCGCCGTCGTGTCCTTCGACGCGTCCGAGGCGATGAAGATGTTGCCGACGGGCACGAGCCTGGCCGCGGAGCGGATCGTGTTCCGGATCACGAGTTCCTCGTTGTGGGCCGCGATCAGCACGGCGACGTCGTTCGGGGTGACACGGCCTGCCGGTGCCGTGCCCGCCCGGCCCGCCGTCGGCTGCGCGAGCCGGTGGCGTGCGCTCCGAGGCCGCTTCCGGAACGCCTGCGCGACGACCCGGCCCAGACCGACAGTGCCCCACAGGGCGGTGTTCACCCCCACCACGAGGATCAGCACCACGATCAGACTCAGCATGTGACTCTCCGTCGGCCGCCGGCGGCGGGGTCGCACCGGTGGTCCGACCGTACACGCGGCGCCGGGAGCCCGCGACAGCAGACAACTGCGGTTAACCACATCCGACTGCGGGATGCCCACACGATCCCGCAGAGTCCCCTCCACGGGTTGCCCGGACCGGGACATCTGCAGAGACTGGCCGCGGGAACACCACAGGCCGCGCACCGTCGAGTCCCGAAACTCCTCCCTTGCCAGCGGCGCATCCGCCTCACCGACTTACCCAAACAAAGGACCTGGAATGTCAATCGAAATCGTCGACGACTCTTCCCTTCCGCTCACGCACCAGGGCCGTCAGCGCACGGCCGCGGACTCCCTGCTCATCCCGGTCATCCCCCGCACGCAGTTCGACTTCGACGTCGCCATCGTCGGCCTCGGCTACGTCGGACTGCCCACGGCACTGTCCCTGCACGCCGCCGGTCTCCGGGTGCTCGGCGTCGACGTGAGTGAACGCCGGCTCGCCGTGATCCGCAGCGGTGAGGCCGACCTCCTCGAGTCCGACCGCGATCGCCTCGAGACGGCGATGACGGGCGACGACTTCCAGATCACCGGCGACACCTACCTGCTCGGTGACGCGGCGGCGGTCATCATCTGCGTCCCCACCCCGATCGACGAGCACCTCACCCCGGACCTCGAGATCCTCGCGAGCGCGTGCACGATGGTCGTCGACGCCGCCGTTCCCGGTCAGCTCCTGATGCTCACATCCACGACGTACCCCGGCTGCACCAGGGACCTCCTCGTCACCCCGCTGCTCGTGCGCGGCCTGACCGCCGGCAAGGACATCTTCGTGTCCTTCAGCCCGGAACGCATCGACCCCGGCAACGACCGCTACGCCCACGAGGACGTGCCGCGGGTCGTCGGCGGGGCGACACCAGCCTGCCAGACCGCGGGAGCCGCCCTCCTCGGCCGCTACGCCCGCAACATCCACGGCGTCAGCTCCCTCGAGGTCGCCGAGATGAGCAAGCTCCTCGAGAACACCTTCCGGGCGGTGAACATCGCCCTGGCGAACGAGTTCGCCGAGGCGTGCCTCGCCCTCGGGCTCTCGGTCATCGAGGTCATCAACGCCGCGGCGACCAAGCCGTACGGGTTCATGCCCTTCTTCCCCGGTGCCGGCGTCGGCGGGCACTGCATCCCGTGCGACCCGCACTACCTGCTCTGGCAGCTCCGCAAGGCCCACGTCGACGCACCCGTCATCGAACACGCGATGAGCGAGATCGCCGGCCGTCCGCGCCGGGTCCTCGAGCGGGTGCGCGAGACCCTCGCCGACCAGGGCAAGCCGCTCCGCGGCTCACGCGTGCTCGTGGTCGGGGTGTCCTACAAGCCCAACGTCGCCGACCTGCGCGAGTCGCCCGCCCTGGAGATCCTCAGCATGCTGGCCGACCAGGGCGCGGACGTCGGGTTCCACGACCCGTTCTTCGGGTCCGTGCGGCTCAGGGACGGCCGCGAGCTCACCGCGACGATCGACCCTGACGCGTTCGGCGCCGACCTCGTGGTCCTGCACACCGACCACGACAACGTCGACTGGGAATGGCTCTCCCCCGAGGTCCTTGTGCTCGACACGACCTACCGTCGCACCGACCTGCCGCGCCGCGTGCAGCTCTGACCCCTCCCTTCCCGGGCGGATGCCGGGGCCGCTCGGCCCCCGGCATCCGTTGCCCTGCCCACCCCTTCGATCGGAGAACCACCGTGAAATCATTGATCACCGGCGGCGCCGGCTTCATCGGCAGCCACCTCACCGAATACCTGTTGCAGCAGGGCGACGACGTCATCGTGCTCGACGACCTGTCGACGGGCTCGCTCCGCAACCTCGCCGGGGTCAGCGACAACCCCCGGTTGCGATTCGTCGAGGGCAACATCCTCGACAAGGCGCTCGTCACCGGCCTCATCACGGGGCGCGACCGGGTCTTCCACCTCGCCGCGGCCGTCGGCGTCAAGCTCATCGTCGAAGAACCGCTGACGAGCCTGCGCACCAACATCCACGGCACCGAGAACGTGCTCGACGCCTGCGTCGCCGCGGGCGCGACCCTGCTGCTCGCGTCGACGAGCGAGATTTACGGGAAGAACACCGCTGACAGCCTCGACGAGGACTCCGACCGCATCCTCGGCTCCGCCCTCAAGTCCCGCTGGACGTACGCGGCCGCGAAGGGGATCGACGAGGCATTCGCCCACGCCTACTGGCGTGAGCTGGGCCTCTCGGTCGCCATCGTGCGCCTGTTCAACACCGTCGGGCCCCGCCAGACCGGGCGCTACGGAATGGTCTTCCCGAACCTCGTCGGCCAGGCGCAGCGCGGGGAACCGCTCACGGTCTTCGGCGACGGCAGGCAGACCCGGTGCTTCTCCTACGTCGGCGACATCGTGCCCGCCCTGGTCCGCCTCGCCGAGACTCCGGCCGCGTACGGCCTGGCCGTCAACATGGGCGGCGCCCAGGAGATCTCGATCCTCGGCCTCGCCGAGCGGGTGATCGACGTGCTCGGCTCGACGAGCACCATCAGCCTGATTCCCTACGAGCAGGCGTACGCCCCCGGCTACGAGGACATGCGCCGTCGGGTCCCCAACAACGGGCTCGCGCGCAAGCTCGTCGACTTCGAACCCAGGACCCCCCTCGACGACGTGATCCGCAATGTGGCCGGCGCCGCAGTGGCCGGCGGAAACGGCAACGAGGCGATGGCCCTCGCGGGTTCGCCGCTGCATCCGCACGACCCCGGCCTCGTCGCCGCCGGCAGCCAGACGCCCGGTGTGCTCTGATGTGCGGGATCATCGCCTGTCGCGCCTTCGAACCCGCTCCCGGCTATCTCGTCGCGGGACTCAAGCGCCTCGAGTACCGGGGCTACGACTCTGCGGGCATCGCCGTGTCCGCGGCAGACGGCACGACGGCCGTGTTCCGCACGATCTCCCGCGTCGACTCCCTGACCGGGCTCGTCGAGGATTGGGACGGCCCCTTGCTTGCCGGCACCGGCATCGGACATACCCGCTGGGCCACCCACGGCGGGGTGAGCGTGCAGAACGCGCACCCTCACCAGGACTGCGAGGGCCGCCTGAGCGTCGTGCACAACGGCATCCTCGACAACGCGGACCGGCTGCGGGCCGAGCTCGTGCACGCCGGCCACCGCTTCTCCTCTGAGGTCGACAGTGAGGTCATCTGCCACCTCGTCGAGGACCGCCTGCTCGACTCAGACGACCTGCTCGGGGCGGTGAGCGACGCGGTCGCCCAGCTGACCGGGTCGTGGGCCCTCGTCGTCCTCGACGCGCGGACAGGGCGCATGGTCGCCGCCGCGCACCGCTCACCGCTGCTCGCCGCCCGTTCCGCCGCCGGGATCTTCCTCGCGAGCGATATCTCGGCGATCGGCGACTGGGTCGACGAATTCCACATCCTCACAGACGGCGACGTCGTCGAGGTCACCAACGACCTGGTCTGGACCAACTCCGGGATCCCGGCCGTGGTTCCCGCGCCCATCCCGAGGCCACCGCGGCCGCACTTCTCGCTGACCGTCGAGGCCGACGACCACATGGCGGCCGAGATCCGGGAGCAACCGGAGGCCGCGGCCCGACTGCTCGAGGAGGTCGGCGGCCGGATCGCGACCGGCGAACTCTGGAACGACCTCGGCCTGCCCCGGTTCGACCGGATGCGGGTGGTCGCGTGCGGGACCTCCCTCAACGCCGGTGAGGTCATCGGTTCGGCCCTCAGCCGGCTCGGCGGGCTCGGTCATTCCTCCGTCGTCGCGAGCGAAGCGGCCGGCTCGGTCGTCGAGCCGGGAACGCTCACGGTGATGATCAGCCAGTCTGGCGAGACCGCGGACGTGCTCCGTGCCCTCGAGGAAGGACCGGAGGGCTCTCCGGTGCTGGCCCTCGTCAACAATGTGCACTCGACGCTCGGCCGCAAGGTCGACGCCGTGCTCAGCTGCGCGGCCGGACCGGAAATCGGTGTCGCGGCCACGAAGACCTTCGTCTGCCAGGTCATCGTCGGCACGGGGCTTGTGATCTCCTCGCTCGTCGCAAGCGGCAGGATGGACGTCGCCCGCGCCCACCGCCTCGTCAACGACCTGTACCTCATTCCGGAGCAACTCGCGGAGGCCGCAGCGGCCGCGCGGGCACTGCTCCCTCCCCTCGTCGAGGAGGTGCGCGGCGCGAAGGGCTTCCTGTTCCTCGGGCGGGGCGCCGGCGTCGCATACGCGGCTGAGGGCGCCCTCAAGCTCAAGGAGATCACGTACCGCTGGGCGGAGGCCTATCCGGCCGGCGAGCTCAAGCACGGACCGCTCGCCCTCGTCGAAGAGGGCACCCCGGTCATCGTGATCGACGACGACGATCACCGGCTCGCGGGAAACATCGCCGAGGTGCGCGCCCGGGGCGGACGCATCATCACGATCGGCCGGCCGGGCAGCAGCGTGGAGGTTCCGCTGTCCCTCGCCGCGCCGTGCGGACCGCTCGCGGCCGTCGTGCCCCTGCAGATGCTCGCACTCGGCCTCGCCGTCGAGCTCGGCTTCGACGCCGACAAGCCCCGCAACCTGGCCAAGTCGGTCACCGTGGACTGACCGGGCGGCAGAGGCCGCCGCCGAACGATCAACACACGACAGAGCACCACACGACAATGCACCACACGAGCACACCAGATGGGGAGCGTGGCACCATGGCATCACTCACACGGAATACGGGAGCACTGCTCCGTTGGGGGGCGATTCTCGCCGCCGGCGCGGTCTTCGTTGGCGTGGGCAGCACGGCGGCCCGTGCGGCGGTCACCGACCCGGCGACCATCGTCAGCTTCACCTTCGACGACGGCGTCGCCGACCAGATGAATGCCTTGCCCATCCTGGACGGGGCGGGAATGAAAGGTACCTTCTACATCCCGACCGGATGGATCGACGCTACCGGGTACCTGACCAAAGCCCAGCTCGGGACCCTGAAAGCGACCGGTCACGAGATCGGCGGACACACTGTCAGCCACGCCGATCTCACCACTCTTCCGGCGGACGAAGTGACGAAACAGATTTGCCAGGGCCGGAACACTCTCGCCGATTGGGGTTTCCCGACAACGGACTTCGCCTACCCATTCGCGACCGTGAACCCTGCAGTGGCAGCCGCGGTACAAGCGTGCGGCTTCAATAGTGCCCGAAACCTGGGAGATACCTTCACCCGATTCGGCGGTACCCCCGGACTCTTTGCGGAAACAGTGCCCCCAGCAAACGCATTCGAGACCCGTGCACCCGACGAGGTCGA
Organism: Cryobacterium sp. 10I5; assembly: GCF_035019865.1. Taxonomy (NCBI): domain Bacteria; kingdom Bacillati; phylum Actinomycetota; class Actinomycetes; order Micrococcales; family Microbacteriaceae; genus Cryobacterium; species Cryobacterium sp. 10I5. Next base: position 19,222 of record NZ_JASJVI010000021.1, on the reverse strand, counting down.
CTCGACCTGGACGCTGGCGGATCTCCAGAAAACCGTGACCGATGCAGAAACGGCCGGCGGATGGCTCCAGCTCACTTTCCATCATGTTTGTGCGACCGCATGCGATGCTTCGAACCTGTCAATCACACCGGCGCTACTCCAACAGTTCGTCAGCTGGCTTGCCTTGCGGTCGCCGACCGCCGCAACTCCGACGAACAACACGACCGTGAAGACCGTGCAGCAGGTCATCGGTGGCGCGGTGAAACCACTTGTGCCGTCAACTAACACATTCCGTGCGGCACCCGGACCGGGCGTTAATGGCGTCCTCAACCCGAGCCTGGAAACGCCAAGCGCAGTCGCCGGGCAGATGCCACAGTGCTGGCAACCCGGTGGTTATGGTCTTACCACACCGACCTTCACCACCGTCACGACTGCCCACACCGGAACTGCTGCGGAGCAGCTCACGGTGACGGGACTCGTTGCCGGCAGCGACGCAAAAGTGGTGGTCATGCAGGACCTTGGCACGTGCGCACCCTCCGCGACACCAGGCCACACCTACTCGCTGAGAGCCTGGTACACCTCAACGGTGAGTACCCAATTCGACGTGTACTACCGCAATGCGCTCGGCGGTTGGATTTACTGGTCATCGAGCCCGTTGTTCGCCAGCTCAGCCGCGTACACCCAGGCATCCTGGACAACTCCGGCCGTGCCGGCCGGCTCGACCGGGATCAGTTTCGGACTGAATCTCATCACGAATGGAACACTCGTGACCGATGACTACGCCCTCTACGACAGTGTCGGCGCCCCGCCGACTTCGGTGTCGACCCGGCTCGCCGGCGCCGACCGGCTGGCAACTGCCGTGCAAATCTCCCAGGCATACGCGCCGGGTGTTGCACGCGTGTACCTGGCCAATGGCTACAATTTCCCCGACGCCCTGAGTGCGGCTCCCGCTGCTGCTCACTTCCAGTCGCCGGTCCTCCTCACTCCGCCGGATCGATTGGTCCCCGGCGTGGCGGCAGAGATCACCAGGCTCGCACCGACGCTGATCGTCGCTGTCGGTGGCACAAATGTCGTCTCAGACGCTGTGCTCGCACAAGCGCAGGCCGCACGGCCGACAGCCACGGTGATACGGATCGCCGGACCTGACCGCTATGCGACGTCGCGGGCGATCGCACTTGATGCTTTCGGATCAGGAGCGACCTCGGCCTATCTCGCATCCGGGGCCAACTTCCCGGATGCGCTCGCCGCCGGTCCGGCAGCTGCGCACTTCGGTGGGCCCACGATCCTGGTCCCCGGTGCGAGCGCGACCCTGGACACGGCGACCGCGAACCTTCTGGCCACCTTGAAGGTCACGACGGTTCGCATCGCGGGCGACGCCAACTCCGTCACCGCAGGAATCGAGAACTCCGTCAAGGTCGTACCCGGAGTCACAACCGTCAAGCGCAATTCCGGTGCCGACCGATATGCGACGGCGGTCGCGATCAACTTCGACGCCTTCGCAACGAGTTCGACGGCATACCTCGCGGTCGGGACGAGCTTCCCGGACGCGATGGCCGGCGCAGCCCTGGCCGGCTTGAAGAATGCGCCGCTGTACCTGAGTCCGACGACCTGCCTCGGAGCGGGGGTGTCCACCGAGATGCAACGACTCGGCGCGACCTCGCTCGTGCTGTTCGGCGGGACCGCAGTACTCAGCGACAACGTCTACAATCTGGTCGGCTGCGTCTGACACCAGCCGCCGCTGTCCGCAGTCGTGGTCGGCGCCACCGTTTCCCGGAGGCGCCGGCCACGACTGCGACCGCACCAGCACCAGCACCAGCACCAGCACCAGCAAAAGTACGAGTACGAGGGAGGGTGAATGTCGACACCTGATGAGACCGGGAGCTGGACTCCCCGTCGTCGCGCGATCCTGATCAGCGTGCTGGCGATCGGCGTGACCGTGCTCGCGGTTTCGGCCATCGTCTTCTCGACCGCTCCGCGACCGAGCCCGACCGCGACGGCCGGCCCGACGCCCACCGGCACACCGAGCCCCACGGCTCCGGTCGCGGGCGGGTACCCCTGGCACACCGGGATCGTCTCGACGACGTTCTGGGTCGGCGAGATCTTCGACCCGAACGCCGCGGACGGCAGCCAGGTCTTTTCGACGTATGACTCGGGGTGGATGGCGAGCTATGGCGGCTGCGACGGTGTCCGGACCGCCGACGACTGCCAGACCGAGGTGCGGACGGCGGCCAATGACTACTTTCCGACCCAGCTGAAACCGAAGGAGAACCCGTTCTACCTCGACCTCCCGTTCGACGACCTCAACGACGCCCAGGCGTTCGCGACCCGCGAGCAGGTCGTGCCGTGGGCGGGCCAGTCCGCGTACGCGGGCTCGGCGGGCGATGACACCGTCAGCCTCATGAAGAACCGGTGGGTGCGCATCCGCTCGAACGGACAGACCTGTTACGGCCAGATCGAGGATGCCGGGCCCGGCCAGTACCACGACGCCGCCTATGTGTTCGGTGCGGACGACGCCCGGCCGGCCAATAAGAAGTTCAACGGCGCGGGCATGGACGTCTCCCCGGCCCTGAACGGCTGCCTGCGCTTCAGCGACATCAACGGCGAGAACGACACTGTCGACTGGCAGTTCGTCGAGGCGGCGGATGTTCCGCAAGGGCCCTGGACGAAGATCGTCACGACGAGCGGCGTGCGCCCGTAGCCCGGAACCCCGGTACCGCGAAGGAACCGCGGGCGTAGACAGCAGACCGCCGGAGCTACAACTTGAGCGACGCGATCAGGTCTGGGGCGTGGTTGGTCGTGAGGATCACGCGCGAGAAGTCCTCGTCGACGAGGTCGATGACGACGGCCTGGCGGCGGCGCTTGATCGCGAGAAAGTCCTTGCCCCCGTGGAACTTCCACGTGCCGACCGCGACCACGAGGGGAACCTCGAGACCGGGGGCGCGGATCCCCCGGATCCAGATCCACGGGTCGTCCGTGATCGTCACCGAGCGGATGTTCTCCCGCGCGACGACGATGTCCTCGCGACGGAAGGCCAGGGTCTTTTCCGCCTTCGTCAGGTGTACCTCGAGCCGATCGGGATGAACGCGCAAGGAAGCCATAGGCCTAGTCTGCCCCGTTCGGCCGGTAATCCGGCTGTCGAAACCTCACAATGCAGTAACGCGGAACTGTGCGCGTCGTCAGGCAGGGGCCACGGCCGCCGCGGCCGCCTTCGCCGCCGCGGGCAGGGCGTCGAGAATCCACTCGATCGCCTGCTCATCATGGGCCGCCGAGACGAACCAGGCCTCGAACACCGACGGCGGCAGCGACACCCCGCCATCGAGCATCGCGTGGAAGAACGGACCGTACCGGAAGGCCTCCTGGCGCTGCACGGCGGCGTAGTCCCGCGGGGGGTGCGCGGCGGCATCCGCCCCGAAGACGAAGCTGAACAGGTTGCCGGCACGCTGCACGCTGTGCGCGACACCCTCTGCGGAAAACGCGGCGGAGACGGCGTTGGAGAGCAGGAGCGCGGTCGCATCGAGACGAGGATAGACCGTGTCGTCGAGGGCAAGCAGGGTGGCGATGCCCGCCGCGACGGCGACCGGGTTCCCGGACAGGGTGCCGGCCTGGTAGACCGGGCCAACGGGGGCGAGGTAGTCCATGACATCGGCGCGACCGCCGAGGGCAGCGACGGGCAGGCCGCCCCCGATGACCTTGCCGAACGTGAAGAGGTCGGGACGGTACGGCTCAGCGTTGGTCTCTCCCACGTTGTCGAGGCCCCAGTAGCCGGCCGGTCCGACCCGGAACCCGGTGAGCACTTCGTCGATGATGAGCAGCGCGCCGTAGGAGTGCGCGAGCTCGGTGAGGGCTGCGTTGAAGCCGGGGTCCGGCGCGACGACGCCCATGTTTGCGGCCGCTGCCTCGGTGATGACGGCGGCGATCTTCCCCGGGTGCGCCTCGAACGCGGCGCGCACGGCTCCGAGGTCGTTGTACGGGAGCACGAGGGTCTGCGCCGCGGTCGCAGCGGTCACGCCGGCGGAACCGGGCAGAGCGAGGGTCGCGAGCCCGGAGCCGGCCTGGGCGAGGAGACCGTCGGAGTGTCCGTGGTAGTGGCCGGCGAACTTGATCAGGAGGTCACGTCCGGTGAAGCCGCGGGCGAGGCGAATGGCGGTCATGGTCGCCTCCGTGCCCGTCGAGACGAGGCGCAGTTTCTCGACGGCCGAGACGCGGCCCTCGATCAGCTCGGCGAGTTCGGTCTCGCCCGGAGTGGACGCGCCGAAGGACAGGCCGAGTGCCGCAGCGGCCTGGACGGCGCGGACGACCTCCGGGTGGGCGTGGCCGAGGATCGCGGGCCCCCAGGAGCTGACGAGGTCGACGTAGTCGCGGCCGTCGGAGTCGGTGACATGGGCGCCGGAGGCCTTCACCAGGAACAGGGGGGTACCGCCGACCGAGCGGAAGGCCCGGACCGGAGAATTCACACCGCCGGGAATGGCGCGCTGGGCGCGGGCGAACAGGTCGTCGTTACGGGTCATCACTTGTGGTTTCCTTCGGTGAGCCAGGCGGCGAGTTCGACGGCCCAGTAGGTGAGCACGGCGTCTGCGCCCGCCCGGCGGATGCTGAGCACCGATTCCTCGATCGAACGGCGGCGGTCGATCCAGCCCTGGGCCGCGGCCGCCTCGATCATCGCGTACTCGCCGGAGACCTGGTACGCCCAGACCGGGACAGCGCTCACGGCGGCGACGTCTGCGAGCACGTCGAGGTAGCTGCCGGCCGGCTTCACCATGACGACGTCCGCGCCCTGTTCGATGTCGAGGAGGGCTTCGCGCACGCCCTCCCTACGGTTGGCCGGGTCGAGCTGGTAGCTGCGCCGGTCTCCCGTGAGCGTCGACTGCACGGCCTCGCGGAACGGGCCGTAGAACGCGGAGGCGTACTTCGCGGAGTATGCGAGCACGGCGGTGTCCTGGAAACCGGAGCCGTCGAGGGCTGCGCGCACGGAGGCGACCTGGCCGTCCATCATCCCGCTGAGTCCGAGCAGCCGGGAACCGGAGGCGGCCTGGATGAGTGCCATCTCGTTGTACCGCTCGAGGGTCGCGTCGTTGTCGACGCTGCCGTCGAGTGCGAGCACGCCGCAGTGACCGTGGTCGGTGAATTCGTCGAGGCACAGGTCGGTCTGCACGACGAGCGCGTCTCCGACCTCGTCGGCGATGGCCCGCGTCGCGAGATTGAGGATCCCCATCGGGTCCGTTGCGCCGGAGCCGATGGCGTCGCGCACATCCGGCACTCCGAAGAGCATCACGCCGCCGACGCCTGCTGCGGCAGCCTCGGCTGCCGCCCTGCGGGCACTGTCGATCGAGTGCTGCACCACGCCGGGCATGGAGGTGATCTTCACCGACTCCCGGCCTTCGCGGACGAACATCGGCAACACGAGTTCGGCGGGGTGCAGACGGGTTTCACTGGCGAGCCGGCGGAGGGCAGGCGTGGAACGCATCCGCCGCGGCCGAATAACAGGACTAATCACCCATCTACCCTACCCACGCCATCTCCACGTTCCCCGCAGTCACGCGAGAGCACACTTTTGGCCCTTAAGACCGCGGTTTAAGGGCCAAAATTACGCTCTCGCGGGAGGCTGTGGGCGCGAACGGGCTGGGCTCGGCGGGTGCGGCGGGTGCGGCGGGTGCGGCGGGGCTCGGCGGAGCCGCCCGAGGCGTGGCGGAGGGCGAACCGCGGCTAGCGGAGTTCGGCGACGTGGGAGAGGGCCTCGATGAGCGCCTCGGCGCTCGGGGCCTCGGCGACGAGGTCGACACGAAGGCCGAGGGCCGCCGCGTCCTTGGCGGTGCGCGGACCGATGCACGCGACGAGGGTCGTCTCGGGAACCGGCCCGAACTGCGCCTGGACCTGTTCTGCGACACTCCCCGAGGTGACCAGGAGCGCCTGCACCTTGCCCGCCGCGACATCCGCGACCACCCGCGGGTCGACGGGCACCCCGATCGTTCGGTAGGCGACGACGGATTCGACCTCGTGGCCGATCCGGCGCAGGCCCTCGGTGAGGAGGGGCTTGGCGATCTCGGAACGCAGGGTCAGGATGCGCAGGGGCACGACACCCTGGGTGGCGGCTTCCCACTCGGCGAGCAGGCCACGGGCGGAGTTGTCCTCGGCGGGGACGAGGTCGACGCGGTAGCCCGCGGCGACGAGGGCCGCGGCGGTGGTCTCGCCGACGGCGGCGATCCGGGTGCCGGGAGCGACGATGGCGCGGTGCGAGGAGAGCACGTCGACGGTCGTCGCGCTCGTGATGGTCATCCAGTCGAAGTCACCGTCCGCGAGGCGGGTGAGCGCGGCTTCGAGGGCAGGGGCGTTGTCTGTCGCGGCGAAGTTGATCATCGGGGCCACGATCGGCTGCGCGCCGCGCGAGCGGAGGTCCGCGGCGACATGGTCGCCCCAGGGGCCGCCGCGCGGCACGAGGACGCGCCAGCCGGCAAGCGGCTTGGTGGGGTTGGAGAGGGTCTTGTAGCGCCAGGTCATTTCTTAAGAAGTCACCTTCATGGGGGCAAAATCGGCAGCCCCGCCTTGGATCAGATCACGGGCCACACGCTCGGAGACGTCCTGGGCGGCCTCGGCCAGGTGGGTGACGGAATGTGAATCGGGCGTCGCGGCGTGCGAACTCACGATACTTCGGGCACCATCAGGACTGTACACCGTGGCCGTCAGGAACAACAGGCCGTCGTCGATCGCCGCCATCGCACCGATCGGGGCGGCGCAGCCTGCCTCGAGCCGCGCGAGCACGAGACGCTCCGCCGTCGTGGTGGCCTGGCTCGTGGCGTGGTTGATCGCGGCGAGCGCGAGACCGAGTGGGCGATCGAGCCTGCCCTCGCGCACCTCGATCGCGAGAGAACCCTGACCGGGCGCGGTCGGCCAGTCGGAGAGCTCGAGGTACTCGCCCTCGACCGCACTCAGGAGACCGAGCCTGCTGAGGCCGGCGGCAGCGAGCACGACGGCGTCGAGGTCGCCAGCGGTGACCCTGCCGAGCCGGGTGTCCACGTTGCCACGGATGTCGACGACGTTCAGGTCTGGCCGCGCCTTCAGGAGCTGGGCGACCCGGCGCGGAGATCCTGTGCCGACCCGTGCGCCATCGGGGAGGGTCTCCAGCGTCAGCCCGTCGCGGGCGCAGAGCACGTCACGGGCGTCCGCCCGGCGCGGCGTGGCGCCGACGACAAGGCCGGGATAGTGCGCGGTCGGCAGGTCCTTGAAGGAGTGCACGATCGCGTCGCAGTCGCCGTTCAGCAGGGCCTCGCGCAGTGCGCTCGCGAACACGCCCGTCCCGCCGAGGCCGGACAGGGGTTCCTTTGAGGTGTCGCCGTGGGTCGTGATCACGACGAGCTCGACCTCGGTGCCCGCTGCCGCCGCGATCCGGTTGGCGACGGCCTGGGTCTGGGCGAGGGCGAGGGCGCTCCCGCGGGTACCGATCCTGATGGTGCTCACGGCGCGATCCCGGCGAGCGCGGGCTTGAAGCCGAGACGCACGTTCTCGCAGCACCCGGGCCGGCACACGTCGTACCAGGGTCCGAGCGGGGTCACCGCGGGCCGTTCGGCGGCCGGGGTGTCGTCGAGGCGTTCGACCACGAGGTCGATCAACCCACTCACGTATGCCGGGTCGACGCCGGGCGTCGGAACCCGCACCGAGAAGATCCCCTGTTCGTGCGCGGTTTCCGTTGCCTCGTTGTCGAGGTCCCACATGACCTCCATGTGGTCGCTCACGAAGCCGAGCGGCACGATGACGACGGCACGGATGCCCCTGGCCGGGAGCAGCCGGATCGCGTCGTTGATGTCGGGCTCGAGCCACGGCATGCTCGGCGGGCCGCTCCGGGACTGGAAGACGAGCTGCCACGGGGTCTCCCCCGCTGCGGCATCCGCTGCGCCGACACCCGTCATGACGGCGTGCGCGACGGCGAGGTGCTGGGCCTGGTACGCGCCACCCGCACCGAAGCCGCGTTCGGCCGGTCCGCTCTTGTCCGCGTCCGTGGACGGGATCGAGTGGGTCGAGAACAGGATCTCCACCTCGGTGGCGAGGTCGATGCCGGGGAACTGCGCCGCGACATCCGCGAGGCCCGTGCTGACGCCGGTGATGAAGGGGGTGACGAAGCCGGGGTGGTCGAAGAACTGCCGCACCTTGTCGATGTGCACGACGCCGGTCAGGCCTGTGGTTTCGAGCGCGGCGGCGAGGTCTTCCCGGTACTGACGGCAGCCGGAGTACGAGCTGTACGCACTCGTGACGATCGCGAGCAGGCGATCCTGGCCGTTGGCGTGCGCCTCGGCGACGACGTCGCGGAGGTAGGGGTCCCAGTTGCGGTTGCCCCAGAGCACGGGGATATCGATGCCGCGGCGGCCGAGTTCGGCTTCGAGTGCGGCGCGCAGCACGCGGTTCTGGGCGTTGATCGGGCTGATGCCGCCGAAGTGGCGGTAGTGCGTCGCTACTTCCTCAAGGCGTTCTTCCGGGATGCCGCGGCCGCCCGTGACGTTGCGGAGGAAGGGGATCACGTCGGCCTGGCCCTCCGGCCCCCCGAAGCCGGCCAGGAGGATGGCGTCGTACGCGCTCATTACTGGAGCACCTCGACGAGTTCCGCGGTGGAGATGCGGCGGCCGGTGTAGAACGGGACCTCTTCGCGCACGTGGCGGCGGGCCTCGGTGTTGCGGAGCTCACGCATCAGGTCGACGAGTTCGGTGAGCTCGTCGCTCTCGATCGGGAGGAGCCATTCGTAGTCGCCGAGGGCGAAAGCGGAGACGGTGTTCGCGATCGCGCCGCGGAAGGCGGCGCCCTTGCGGCCGTGGTCAGCGAGCATGGCGCTGCGCTCGGCCTCGGGGAGGAGGTACCACTCATAGCTGCGCACGAAGGGGTACACGGTCAGCCAGGCCTTGGGTTCGATGCCGCGCAGGAAGCCGGGGACGTGGCTCTTGTTGAATTCGGCGTCGCGGTGCACGCCCATCGCGTTCCAGGTCGGCAGCAGGCTCTTGAGGAGCCGGCTGCGGCGCAGTTCCCGGTTCGCCCACTGCAGTGTCTCCGCCTCGGCCGCGTGGGTCCAGATCATCAGGTCCGCGTCGGCACGGAGCCCCGAGACGTCGTAGAAGCCGCGGACGGTGACGCCCTCGGCCTCGACGAGTTCGACGATGTCATCGAGCTCGAGCACGGCGTGCGGAACGTCACGGCCGTCGAGGTCGTCCGGATTCGTCGGGTCCTTGCGGAGCACTGCGAAAAGGGTGAAGCCCTGGGGCGACGCCGCACTCGTTGCGTCACCGGTGAGGGTGTCGGCGTCGGGGGCGGGATGGGGAGAGGTTACTGCCTCTCCGGCAGCCGGCTGAGTCATGAGTACAGTCTCTACTTTTTTACGGTGAGAGCCAAAAGACTCGGCCGGCGCCCAGCGGGGCACGCTCGTCCGGTCGGTCTCAGTCGTCGAGGACGGCCTTGAGCGCGAACCAGACCACGGCACCCACCGCGAGTGCGCTGCCGAGGGCGACCCCGAGCAGTGCCGTGGGGTTCTCCTCGCCGAGCTTGTGAAGGCGCCGCCGGGCGAGGCGCTCCCGGTCGCGCAACCGCTTCGGGACGTTGAGCTTGTACTCGATCGCGTCGAGGGTCAGCGCGAGCTGGGCACGCGCGGCGGACGCCTCGGTGCGCAACTCGTGCGTGGACTTCGACGGAGTCGCAGCCGCACCGGTCGTTTTGTCCTGTTCAGTGCTCATAGTCTCCGACTCCCTTGATCGCGTCCGCGTCCCGGCGGATGCTTGCAGCGAGGCCGTCCGGGTCGGCGCGCGTTCCGGCCTTCACCCGGTTGACCCCGATCAGCACGAGGATCCCGGCGATGAGGAGCAGGGCGACCGCGACGATGAGCGTCGCAAGCCAGAGCGGCAACACGAGCGCGAGGGCGATCACGGCGAGCGCGACGAAGACGATGACGGCGAGGAATGCGAACACCCCGGCCACGACGAAGAGGCCGATGCCGACGCCGATGTTCTTCGCCTTGCCCGCCATCTCGGACTTGAAGGCCTCGATCTCCGCGTGGATGAGCGCGGCGATCTGCCCGGGAAGCTCGGAGACGAGGGTGATCAGCGTCTTGCGCGGCCGCGGGCCGAACCCGCCTGCGCGAGCGCTGTCGGTCGGAGTTCCGGTCGCGGCCGGCGATCCGGTCACAGTGAGGATGCTTCCGATGTGGGCGCGCCCGGGTCGGGGGTGCCCTGGGCGGGAGTCGCCGCCGAGGTGGCCGGCGCTGCTGAGGCGGCCGGCGGCGTTGTGGCTGCCGGGCGCTTCGTGGGCCACGACGTTCCATACCGGGGGCCTGAACCCGCGGCATCCGTGGCCTTCGCCGTCTTGTCCGCGAGGGCGCCGACGAGCTTCTTACCGGCGTTGATGAGAGTGGCCGGCACGTCGCCGACGCGCTCGAGTGCGAAGTCGCGGGCCTCGGTCACGCGGCGCTGCACGGGGTCGGCGTTCCACAGGCTTTCCGCCGAGGCCACGATCTGGTCATAACGCTTACGTCCGGCACGGGCGCCCAGGACGTAACCGACGAGTCCACCGGTGATAAAAAGAAGCTTTCCCCGCATGTGCCACTCCATTCTTCGTCGTTCACGTACGTCTCAGAGTATCCCGCCTGCGGAAACGGTGAAGGGCAAACTGCCGGACTAGTGGGGAGAACGGTTCAGAGGACCAGTGCGTCGCGGCGCGTTCGGCCGGCGGTCGCGAGGGCATCGGGGATGACGGAGGCGAGCCCGGTTCCGGAGAGCCAGGCCCCGGTGACCTCGAGTCCTTCGAGGGCCGCGACGGCCCGGCGTACCTGGTCGACGCGGTCGCGGGCGCCGACGGTCGCCGGCGCGAGCGCGTCGCCCCACCGGGTGCGGTCGAAGCCGAGCACCTGCCCCGCGGCGAGCGTGATGCCGAGGATGGCCGAGGCATCCGCGAGGGCGAGGGCGAGGAATTCGTCGTCGGTGAGGCCGGCGCTCGGGCTCTTCTGCCCCGCGCGTCCGTAGGACAACCGGAGCACGTGCACGCCAGGGCCCGCTTCCGCGGCGACCCATTCCCATTTCGCGGTGACGTGGGTCAGAGCCTTGGCGGTCACACCCGGCGCGTCCGCGGCGACGAGCACTCCGGTGCCGCGCGGATGCGCGTCGAGCTCGGGGGCGGCCAGCACGAGGGTGGCGAGTTCGATCGGGGTCGGCTTCGGCCAGTGCAGGGCGCCGAGCGCCTTCTGCTGCGGTCCGAGGGGTGCAATGAGGGCGAGGGTCTGGACACCGGGCGTCGCGAGGATGACGAACCGCGCCGAGAGGGTTTCCGGCAGGTCGCCGGATTCGAGGCCTCCGGGCGTGGCGGCGGTTTCGGCCGTTGCGGGCGTTTCAGCGGTTTCGAACGTTTGAGGTGCTCCGGGGGCGCCGGATTCTTCTGCGGCTTCTGGCTGGGGCGCGATGGTGACCTGCCAGGGTTCGGCCGGGGTGGGGCGGATGCGTGTGACGGCGGCCTCCGTGTACACCTCGACCTCGAAGCGGTCGAGGTCGGCACGGAGAGCGGTCACGAGACCGGCCATGCCGCCGCGCAGGCCGGAGACGGCGGAGCCGGCTGGAGCGGCGCTGCGGAGCGAGAGCACGGCGCCGGACAGCGATCCGGTCACGGTGAGGGCGGCGTTGAGCCCGGGAGCAACGACGTCGACCTCGAGGTCGTCTGCGGACGAGGTGTAGACGCCGGCGGTGACCGGTTCGACGAGGCGTTCCAGGACGCGGCGGCCCATCCGCTTGCGCACGAGTTCCCCGAGGCTGTGCTCCCTGCCGATCGTGAGCACGGGCATGAGCCGGTCGAGCCAGGCACGCAGGGCCCCCGACCAGCCGATCACGCGGCGCACGTCCTCGGCGAGCGGGGAGCCCGGGATGCCGAGCACGCCGGCCCGGGGCATCGGTGCGCTCACTGCGGCGCCGCCCGGACGCTCGGACGGCAGGTAGAGCCAGGCGCCGGCGGGGTTCGGTTGCACGACGCGGTCCGCGAGACCGAGGCCTTCGATGAATTCGGCGACGGCGTTGCGGCGAACGGCGAAGCTCTCCGCCCCGCTGTCAAGGGTGAGCCCGGCGACCTCGTGGCTCGCGAGCGCCCCGCCGAGGACGCTGCCCGCCTCGAGCACCGTGACGCTCAGCCCGACGCGCGCGCACTCGCGAGCGGCAACGAGGCCGGCCACCCCGCCGCCGATGACGACGACGTCACGCACGTCGCCCATCCGTTCGCCCCGCATTGCTTCGCTCATCGTTCGCCGGCTCAGGACGCAGGCAGCGTGGTCGCCGGCTCGCTCGGTACGCCAGCGGATGCCCCCGGCCCCGTCTCCGCCGGAGCTCCGGCCGTGACCTCGTGCACGAAGGCGACGAGGCGGGTGAGCACCGTCGGGTCGGTCAACGGCGGGACGCCGTGGCCGAGGTTGAGCACGTGGGCCGGAGCGTTGCGCCCGCGCTCGAGCACGTCGAGGACGTGAGCCTCGAGAACGGGCCACGGCGCGGCGAGGAGCGCCGGGTCAAGGTTGCCCTGCAGGGGGACGTTGCCACCGAGGCGGCGGTTGGCCTCGTCGAGCGGTACCCGGTAGTCGACCCCGACGACGTCCGCGCCGACGGCGTGCATCTCCTGGAGCAGTTCGCCGGTGCCGACGCCGAAGTGCACGACGGGGACGTGGCGGACCGGCGCGTCCGCGACCGGCGTCGTCTCCGCATAGGTGAGGTCGCGCACGTGGGCGATTGCCGCAGCGGATGCCGGGGCGACGAACCTGCTGTAGTCGGCGAGGGAGAGCGCACCGGCCCAGGAATCGAAGAGCTGGGCGGCGCTCGCGCCGGCGAGCACCTGGGCGCGCAGGAAACGGCCGGTCACCTCGGCCGTCCAGTCCATCAGTGAGGCCCAGGCGACCGGATCGGCGTGCATCAGGGTGCGCGCGTGGATGTGGTCCTTGGACGGGCCGCCCTCGACGAGGTAGGCCGCAAGGGTGAACGGCGCCCCGGCGAACCCGATCAGCGGGGTGCCGCCGAGTTGGGCGACCGTGCGGGAAACGGCCTTCCGGATCGGGTCGAGGGTGGTCTCGAGCACGGCGGGGTCGAGGGCGACGAGTTCCGCGACATCGCGGGCGGTGCGCACGGCCTTGCCGAGCACCGGTCCCATGCCCGCAACGATCTCGACGTCGACGCCGACGAGCTTGAGCGGGATCACGATGTCGCTGAAGAGTATCCCCGCGTCCACCTGGTGCCGGAGCACAGGCTGGAGGGTGATCTCACTGGCCATCTCGGGGTCGAGGCACGCATCGAGCATCCGGGTCCCGACCCGCAGCGACCGGTACTCGGGAAGCGAGCGCCCGGCCTGGCGCATGAACCACACCGGGGTGATGTCCGGGCGGGTGCCCTGATATGCGCGGATGAGGCGGGAATCGGCGGTGAGACCGGAGGCGAGGGGATGGTGCGCGTCAAGGTTCATTTGTCTCAATTCTGTCAAACTTTCAGGACTCCGATGCTTCCCGGAGATGATGCATGCCCAGATGGACAAAGTAGACTCACCGAGTGCTGATCTGCCTGTCCGCGAACCACAAGAACTCGAGTTTCGACGTGCTCGAGAAGCTGTCTGTCGGTGCGCCCGGAACGGCGGGCGGAATCATCGAACGCCACCCCGACCTGTCTGGCGCGGTGATCGTGGCCACCTGCAACCGGTTCGAGGCCTACCTCGACCTTGACGCGCCGGACGGCGCCTCCCCCCTCGACGCGGTGCAGGCCGCGATCGCCGGCGTCAGCGCGGGCACCGGTGTGACCGCGGAGGTCCTCCGCGAGACCCTCGACTTCGTGCACGGCAATGGCGTCGCCGAACACCTGTTCGCCGTGACGAGCGGACTCGAATCCGTCGTCGTCGGCGAGGGCGAGATCGCCGGCCAGGTGCGGCGGTCCCTCGAGCAGGCCCGCGAGCGCGGCACGACCACTCCCGAACTCGAGCGACTGTTCCAGCGCGCCTCGCAGACCTCCCGCGGCATCAAGAACCGCACCGGAATCGGCGCGGCCGGGCGGTCACTCGTCCGCCTCGCCCTGCAGCTCGCCGAGACCCGCATCGTCGACTGGGCGACCACCCGCGTGCTGCTCGTCGGCACCGGCCGTTACGCCGGCGCCGCCCTCGCCGCGCTCCGCGACCTCGGCGTCACGGACGTGCGGGTCTACTCGCCCACCGGGCGCGCCGCCAAGTTCGCCGGCTCGCACGGCATCACCCCGGTCGCCGAGTCGGCATTCGCCGCCGAGGCCGATCGTGCCGACCTGGTCCTGACCTGCACGACCGTCGAACACCACGTGGTCACGGCCGCACTGCTTCGAGCGGGCGCGGCAGCAATGACGGATGTCGACGCCGGAGGAGAGTCGGCAGCTCCGGCCGCCCGACGGCTCATCATCGACCTCGGCCTGCCGCGCAACGTCGCCCCCGACGTCATCGAGGTCCCTGGCGTCGAGCTGCTCGACCTCGAGACCATCCGCATCCACGCCCCGCTCGAAGAGCTCAATGCGACGAGTGAGGCCCGCCTGCTCGTCGACCGCGCCGCGCGCAAGTTCTCGGCGGTCGCGGAAGAGCAGAGCCTCACCCCGGCGGTCGTCGCGTTGCGCGGCCACGTCTTCGACCTGCTCGATTCGGAGATCGAACGAGTACGCGCGCACGGCGACGACACCGAACAGACCGAGCGGGCGCTGCGGCACCTCGCGAGCGTTCTGCTGCACACGCCCATGGTGCGCTCTCGGGAACTCGCCAGGGCCGGCGAGCAGGCCGCGTTCACCGGCGGGCTGGACGCCCTCTTCGGAATCCAGGTCGAGCCCGGCGCCGGTTCTGCGGTCGTGTCCGCTGCTCCCCGGGATCCGTTCCCCGGATCGGCGCACCGGGCATCCTGAGCCCTCGGGCCCGACAGCTCGGCGTCTTTTCCGCGAATGCGGGAGGCGCGCCGCTGCGCGGGTGGCGGACCACACGCGCAGCGGCGCAGAACCCGCTCCCGGGTCAGGCTCCGCGGAGGCGCTCGGCGAGGTAGGCGTCGAGCTTGTCCAGGGGCACACGCTCCTGCTTCATCGTGTCGCGGTCGCGCACGGTGACAGCCTGGTCCTCGAGAGAGTCGAAGTCGACCGTGATGCAATACGGGGTGCCGATCTCGTCCTGGCGACGGTAGCGCCGCCCGATCGCACCGGCGTCGTCGAAGTCGACGTTCCACGACTCGCGCAAACGGGCGGCGAGGGAGCGCGCCATCGGCGAGAGCGCCTCGTTGCGGGAGAGCGGCAGCACGGCCGCCTTGATCGGCGCGAGACGCGGGTCGAGCTTGAGCACGGTGCGCTTGTCGACGCCGCCCTTCGCGTTCGGCACTTCCTCCTCGTGGTAGGCGTCGACGAGGAACGCCATCAACGACCGGGTCAGCCCGGCAGCGGGCTCGATCACGTAGGGCACCCAACGCTCGTTCTTCGTCTGGTCGAAGTAGGAGAGATCCTTGCCGGATGCCGCCGCGTGCGTCTTGAGGTCGAAGTCCGTGCGGTTCGCCACGCCTTCGAGCTCGCCGAACTCGCTCCCGCTGAATCCGAAGCGGTACTCGATGTCGACGGTGCGCTTGGAGTAGTGCGAGAGCTTCTCCGCGGGGTGCTCGAAGAAGCGCAGGTTCTCCGGTTCGATGCCGAGGCCGGTGTACCAGCTCATCCGCTGGTCGAGCCAGTACTCGTGCCAGGTCTCGTCTGTGCCGGGCTCGACGAAGAATTCCATCTCCATCTGCTCGAACTCGCGGGTGCGGAAGATGAAGTTGCCCGGTGTGATCTCGTTGCGGAAGCTCTTGCCGATCTGGCCGATGCCGAACGGAGGCTTCATCCGGGCGGCCTGGAGCACATTGGCGAAGTTCACGAAGATGCCCTGCGCGGTCTCCGGACGCAGGTAGTGCATGCCCGCCTCGTCGTCGACGGGGCCGAGGTAGGTCTTGAGCAGGCCGGAGAAGGCGCGAGGCTCGGTCCAGATGTGCCGGTTGCCGCAGTTCGGGCAGGGGATGCCGTCGAGGCCGCCCTCGGCGGGGCGCCCCTTCTTCTCCTCGAACTCCTCCTCGAGGTGGTCGGCGCGGAAACGCTTGTGGCAGCTCGTGCACTCGACGAGCGGGTCGCTGAAGACCTCGACGTGACCGGATGCCTCCCACACCTTCCTCGGCAGGATCACCGAGGAGTCGAGGCCGACCACGTCGTCACGGCTCGTGACCATGAAGCGCCACCACTGCTTCTTGATGTTCTCCTTGAGCTCCACGCCGAGCGGCCCGTAGTCCCACGCGGACCGGGATCCGCCGTAGATTTCACCCGCCTGGAAGACGAAGCCGCGGTGGCGGGCGAGGGCGATGACGGAATCGAGGCGGGAGGGTGCGGCCACGGTGGCTCCAATGGTCGAGGGTGGATGTGGGGCGGCGCTGCCGGAAAATCCCGGTCAGGCGTACCCATTTTAGGCTCTTGCCCCGCTGCGCCCTTCAGGCTGTTAGCCTTGCTAAGGAATCATCACGAATTCAGCTGACACACAGCCTGGATCCAGCACGAATGTGAAGCGAAACTCAGCACCATCTGCACCACCTCAAAGGAGAGATCATGGGCACCAGGCCCCGCACACCGCACGACGCTTTCACGGGGGCTGGTCCGCTCGATCGCGATCCGTCCCTGCTGCCGGTCGCACTCGACCAGACAGAGCACGACGCCGAGGAACGGCGTTGGACACCGGCCAAGATCGCACTCTGGGCCGGCATCTCCCTCCTCGGCGGACTCAGCTGGGTCATGCTCGCGGTCGTCCGCGGCGAGACCGTCAACGCCATCTGGTTCGTCTTCGCCGCGGTGTGCACCTACCTGATCGGCTACCGCTTCTACTCCAACTACATCCAGAAGCACCTGCTGAAGCCCGACGACCGCCGGGCGACCCCCGCGGAGTACAAGGCCGACGGCAAGGACTTCGCGGCCACCGACCGCCGGGTGCTCTTCGGCCACCACTTCGCCGCGATCGCCGGGGCGGGCCCGCTCGTCGGCCCCGTGCTCGCCGCACAGATGGGTTACCTGCCCGGCACGATCTGGATCATCGTCGGCGTCGTTCTCGCAGGCGCGGTGCAGGACTACATCGTGCTGTTCTACTCGATGCGCCGCGGCGGCCGCTCCCTCGGCCAGATGGCTCGCGACGAACTCGGCAAGATCGGCGGCACCGCCGCCCTGATCGCCACGATGGCGATCATGGTCATCATCGTCGCCATCCTCGCCCTCGTCGTGGTCAACGCCCTCGCGGCGAGCCCGTGGGGCGTCTTCTCGGTGGGAATGACCATCCCGATCGCGCTCTTCATGGGCTGCTACCTGCGCTTCTTCCGGCCGGGCAAGGTCAGTGAGGTCTCGATCATCGGGTTCGTGCTGCTCCTGGCCGCGATCATCGGCGGCGGCGCCATCTCGAACACAGCCTGGGGAGCGGCGTTCTTCCACGTCGACCCGGTGCCGCTCGCGATCGGCATCATCATCTACGGCTTCGTCGCCGCGATCCTCCCGGTCTGGCTGCTGCTCGCCCCGCGCGACTACCTCTCGACCTTCATGAAGATCGGCACGATCGGGATGCTCGCCATCGCCGTCATCATCGTGCGCCCGGAAATCACGGTGCCGGCATTCAGCGAGTACACAAACGGCGGCGGGCCCGTCGTGAGTGGTGCGCTCTTCCCGTTCCTCTTTGTGACGATCGCCTGTGGCGCCCTCTCCGGCTTCCACGCCCTGATCGCCTCCGGTACGACCCCGAAGCTCATCGAGAAGGAACGCCAGACCCGGTTCATCGGCTACGGCGGAATGCTCATGGAGAGCTTCGTCGCGATCATGGCCCTCGTCGCCGCCGTCTCGATCGACCGCGGTATCTACTTCGCGATGAACTCCTCGGGTGCCATGACCGGAGGAACCGTCGAAGGCGCGGTCGCTTTCGTCAACAGCCTCGGGCTGACCGGGGTCAACCTCACGCCCGAGATGCTGACGGAGACCGCCAAGAATGTCGGCGAGACGTCGATCGTGTCGCGTTCCGGCGGTGCACCGACGCTCTCGGTCGGGCTCGCGCAGATCATGCAGCAGGTCGCCGGTGGAACCGGGATGATGGCCTTCTGGTACCACTTCGCGATCATGTTCGAAGCGCTGTTCATCCTCACCGCCGTCGACGCCGGCACCCGCGTGGCCCGGTTCATGCTTCAGGACAGCATCGGCAACTTCTTCCCGAAGTTCAAGAACACGTCCTGGCGCGCCGGGGCCTGGCTCACAACGGGCATCATGGTGCTCCTCTGGGGCGCCGTGCTGATCATGGGTGTCACGGACCCGCTCGGCGGGATCAACACCCTGTTCCCGCTGTTCGGCATCGCGAACCAGCTGCTCGCCGCGATCGCACTCGCGGTCTGCATGGCCATCGTCGCCAAGCAGGGCAAGTTCAAGTACATCTGGATCGTCGCCCTGCCGCTCGCGTTCGCCGCCGTCATCACGATCTACGCCTCGATGCTGAAGATCTTCTCAACCGTCCCGGCCGTCGGATACTTTGCCCAGAACAAGGCATTCTCCGATGCCCTTGCCGCGGGCAAGACGAAGTTCGGAACGGCGCCGAGTGTCGCGGCAATGGAGGCCGTCGTGCGCAACACGATGGTGCAGGGGATCCTGTCTATCCTGTTCGTCGTCCTCGCGATCATTGTGATCGCCGCCTCGATCGTGGCCACCTGGAAGTCCTGGAAGAGCCGCTCCTGGGGCACCAACGAGGACCCGGCGCTCCCGTCGCAGATGTTCGCGCCCTCCGGCTTCCTGCCGACCCCGGCCGAAAAGGAACTGCAGGGTCGCTGGGAGGCGCAGGCCGCCCTCGACAAGAGCGCCAAAACGGCGAAATCCGCTGGCGCAGGCACTCCGGGCCGGTGACAGAGGTGACGGCGCCGGTGACCCGCCGAGGGCAGCGGATACCCACGGCGCGCCGCGTTCCGGTCGCTGCTGCCCTCTCGGGCATCCGTCGGGCTGCGCGGAGCGTGGCCTGGTACGTCAAAGGGGTGATGGGAGAGGATGCCTGGGACAAGTACGTGGCGCACCATGAGGCCGCGCATCGGGACGGCGATCCGGCCAGCCCCAGCGAGCGGATGATGACCGAACGCGAGTTCTGGCGGGACCAGACCGACCGCCAGGACACCAACCCGCAGGGCCGGTGCTGCTGACCCGCTGCTGAGGCTCGCGAAAGCGGGTGAGTCGTCGTCATGACTGGGGCAAACCGACGGCTCACCCGC